>JAABTC010000211.1 GCA_011390055.1 Burkholderiales bacterium
GGTTTATTCGCGCCGTGGCGTGGGCATCGACGGCGAGGCGCGTTACCTCGAGCCGCGGCATCGGGGCGAGGTCCAGTGGCACTGGCTGCCGACCGACCGGGTCGCCGACGCCACACGCTACGCGCTTCAATGGCAGCAGGAGGGCAGCGTCGCCGATTGGCGCTGGTCGCACGACGGCGTGCGCGTGTCCGACGACAGTTACTGGAAGGACTTCCCGCGCCTTTTGGGTTCGATCACGCCACGCCTCCTACCGCTGTCGGCGCAGGGCGCGCGCGACTGGCGCCTGGGGGGCGTGCAGACCACCTTCTATGCCCGCGCCCTGCACTGGCAAGTGCTGCAGGATGCCGACCCGGCGGCGGTGATCGCCGCGCCTTACCACCGCGTGCCCCAGATGGGCTGGCGCGGCGGCGGCCGGCTGGCACCGTGGGGCGGCATGCGCAGCGGGGCCGACATCGATTTCGAGACCGAGCTGAACCGTTTCGAGCTGGCCACCAACGACGTCTCCACCGGCCGTGTCGAAGGCTGGCGCGCGCATGCCCTGGCCAGCATCCGCCAGAGCTGGCGCACGCCCGGCGCCTGGCTCACGCCGAAGCTGGCGCTGAACCTGGCCTCCTACCGCACCGACACGCCGATGGCCGACGGGCGCCGAACGGCCTCGCGCGGCATCCCGACGCTGAGTGTCGACAGCGGCCTCATCTTCGAGCGCGCCGCGCAATGGCGCGGACGCAACCTGCTGCAGACCCTCGAGCCGCGCCTGCTCTATGTGGCCACGCCGTACCGCGACCAGGCCAGCCTGCCGCTGTTCGACACGTCGCCGAAAGACTTCAACATCGTGTCGATCTTCAGCGACAACGACTTCTACGGCGTCGACCGGGTCTCCGATTCGCACCACCTGACCGCCGGCGTGGTGACGCGGCTGATCGAGCCGGCCAGCGGCGCCGAGGCGCTGCGCCTGGGCCTGGCCCAACGCTACCTGCTGCGCGAGCAGCAGATCAGCCCCGACGGTGCGCCGCTCACGCAACGCCTGTCGGAGCTGCTGTTCTTCGGCAGCGCCAAGCTGTCGGCGCGCTGGTCGTTCGACGGCGCGCTGCAGTTCAGCACCGAAACCGACCGGGTCTCGCGTTCGCTGCTGACCGCCCGTTACACGCCGGGGCCGATGCGCACCATCGCCGTCAGCTACCGCCTGGCCCGTGGCGCGAGCGAGCAGGTCGACGTGGGCTGGCAATGGCCGCTGTACGGTAGCGCGCCGGCCCGGGGTGGCGCCGCGAGCGGCTCGGCGGCGAGCTGCCGCGGCATCCTGTACGGCGTGGGCCGGGTCAATTACTCGACACGCGACAGCCGCATCACCGATTCGCTGGCCGGCTTCGAATACGACGCCGGCTGCTGGATCGGCCGGGTGGTGGCCGAGCGCGTCTCCACCGGCCGCAGCGAGGCCACCACGCGGCTGCTGTTCCAGCTGGAGCTGGTGGGGCTGTCCAGGCTGGGCTCCAACCCGCTGCAGGTCTTGAAGGACAATATCCCCGGCTACCAGCTGTTGCGCGAAGAGCGCAAGGACCCGCCGCTGCGAAGCTACCCTTGACGCCCGAACCGATAGCGCTGCGCTGCACCCCGAACCGATGAAGACTGCCTTGAACCCGACCGCACTCGCAGCGCTGGCTGCCCTGGCCGCCTGCTGCGCCGTGCTGCCCGTGGGCGCGCAAACCGCACGGCCGGGCGCTGCGCCGGCGGCAGCGGCGGCGGCCGTGCAGCGCCAGGGCGACCACATTGCCGCGGTGGTGAACCAGGAACTGGTCACCGCGTTCGAGGTGACCCAGCGTCTGGAGCGTGCCCGTGCCGACGCGCAGCGCGCCAACCAGCGCCTGCCGCCCGAACCCGAACTGCGGCGCCAGGTGCTCGAATCGCTGATCGAGGACCGCGCGCTGCTCAGCCATGCGCGCGATGCCGGCGTGCGTGTGGACGATGGCGAGATCGACCGGGCCGTGGCCAGCATTGCGGCGCAGAACCAGATCACCCTGGCCCAGATGCGCGCCCAACTGGCCCGCGACGGCATGGACATGACGCGTTTTCGCACCAACGTGCGCGACCAGATGCTGGTCGAGCGGGTGCGTGAACGCGAGGTGGCGCAGCGCATCCGCATCACCGATGCCGAGATCGACGAGTTCATCGAGCAGCAGCGCGGCGCGGCCGCCGGCGAGGTGCAGTACAACATCGCGCAGATCCTGGTCACCGTGCCCGACAACGCCAGCGAAGCGGTGGTGGCCGAACGGCGCGCCCGGGCCGAGGCGGCGTTCGCGCGGGTGCGGGCCGGCGAAGACTTCGCGGCCGTGGCGCGTTCGGTGTCCGAAGATGCGAACAAGGCCCAGGGCGGCGAGATCGGCCTGAAGCCGGCCGACCGCCTGCCCGACGTGTTCCTCGAAGCGGTGCGTCCGCTGGCCAGCGGCAGCGTCGCACCGAGCCTGCTGCGCAGCGGCGCCGGCTTCCATGTGCTCAAGCTGATCGAGCGCAGCGAAGGCAGCGCCTTTCGCATCACGCAAACGCGCGCACGCCACATCCTGCTGCGGCCTTCGCCGCAGGCGTCGGCCGAGGCGGTGCAGGCTCGCCTGGCCGATTTCAAGCGCCAGATCGAGTCGGGTGCGCGGCGCTTCGAAGACCTGGCGCGCGAGCATTCGCTCGACGGCAGCGCCGCAGGCGGCGGCGATCTGGGCTGGGCCGCGCCCGGCCAGTTCGTGCCCGAATTCGAGGCTGCCCTGAACCCGTTGCCGATCGGTGGCCTCTCGGCCCCGGTGACCTCGCGCTTCGGGGTGCACCTGATCCAGGTCATCGAACGCCGCAGTGTGGCGCTGGATGCCAAGCAGCTGCGCGACCAGGCCCGTGCCGCGTTGCGCGAACGCAAGTTCGAGACGGCGTACGCCGAGTGGGTGCGCGAAGTGCGCGACCGCGCCTACGTCGAGCTGCGCGAAGCGCCGCTGTGACGGGGCCGTGAGCCACCCGGCGCGCAAGCGCTTCGGCCAGCATTTCCTCACCGACCGCGGCGTCATCGACGACATCGTCGCGGCGATCGATCCGCGCCCCGGCCAGGCCCTGATCGAGATCGGCCCGGGCCTGGGCGCCATGACCGGCCCCTTGCTCGAACGTTGTGAACGGCTCGTCGTGATCGAGCTCGACCGCGATCTCGCGGCGCGGCTGCGCCGGAATGCGGCACTCGAAGTCCTCGAAGCCGATGTGCTGAAGGTCGACTTCGCCGCGCTGGCTGCGCAGCACGGCCAGCCCCTGCGCGTGGTCGGCAACCTGCCCTACAACATCTCGACGCCGATCCTGTTCCACCTGCTGCCGGTGGCCGGCCGGGTGCTGGACCAGCACTTCATGCTGCAGAAGGAGGTGGTCGAGCGCATGGCCGCGGCCCCGGGCAGCAAGGATTACGGCCGCCTGTCGGTGATGCTGCAATGGCGTTACCACGTCGAGCACCTGTTCGACGTGCCCGCCGAGGCCTTCGATCCGCCGCCTCGGGTGGTGTCGGCCATCGTTCGCATGCTGCCCTGGCCGGCCGAGCGCTGCGCCGCGGTCGACGCCGGCCTGCTCGAAGAGATCGTGCGGGTCGCGTTCTCGCAACGCCGCAAACTGCTGCGACACACGCTCGGCCGCTGGCTCGAGGCGCGCGGTCATGCAGGTGGGTTCGAGGTGCAGCGGCGCGCCGAGGAGGTGCCCGTGGCCGAGTACGTGGCGCTGGCCCGCTCGTTGGGCTGAGCTGCGCGCGCAGCGCTCGGTTTACCATGCGGTCGTCACGGCCATGTGCCGCCGTTGTTTGGGACCCGTCATGGTCGTTCAGCCTTCCACCCCGGCAGCCGAGCCGCTGGCGCCCTCGAAGGAAGGCTTCCCGATCGTCGGCGTCGGTGCTTCGGCCGGCGGGCTCGAGGCCTTCACCGAACTGCTGAAGCACCTGGCGCTGGACACCGGCATGGGCTTCGTGCTCGTGCAGCACCTCGACCCGGTGCACGAGAGCGCGCTGACCCAGCTGCTCGGGCGGGCCACCGCGATGCCGGTGCTCGAAGCGACCAACGACTTGCGGGTCGAGCCGAACCACGTCTACGTCATTCCGCCCAACTCCAGCCTGAGCATCGAGGCG
>JAABTC010000212.1 GCA_011390055.1 Burkholderiales bacterium
GGAACGCCACCTGGACAGCACCGCCGCGCGCGTGCTGCTGGTGGCCGAGAGCGAAGGCCGGCGCGAGAGCGTGCTCGAGCTGTTGCGCGACCACCGCATCGAGGTGCCGAGCGTCGACTCGCTGGCCGAGTTCGAGGTCAGCGACGAGAAGGTGGCGATCACCGCGGCGCCGCTGGCCGCCGGTTTCCACTGGCAGCGCGACGCCGGCGCGGCGATCCAGTTCATCAGCGAGACCGAGCTCTTCGCCACCGCGCCCAGTTCGCGCCGCCGCCGCAAGCAGGAGCAGGTCAGCAACGTCGATGCGCTGATCAAGGACCTCTCGGAGCTGAAGGTCGGCGACCCGGTGGTCCACATCAACCATGGCATCGGCCGCTACGTCGGGCTGGTGCACATCGACCTCCAGGGTGACGGCGGGCCTTCCGAATTCCTGCACCTCGAATACGCCGAGAAGGCCACGCTGTACGTGCCGGTGGCCCAGCTGCACCTGATCGGCCGCTACACCGGCGTCTCGCCCGACGAGGCGCCGCTGCACCGCCTGGGGTCGGGCCAGTGGGACAAGGCCAAGCGCAAGGCCGCCGAGCAGGTGCGCGACACCGCCGCCGAACTGCTCAACCTGTACGCGCGACGCGCGGCCCGCGAAGGGCATGCGCACCGCTATTCGGGGCACGACTACGAAGCCTTCGCGGCCAGTTTCGGCTTCGAGGAAACGCCCGACCAGCGCGCGGCAATCCATGCGGTGATCCAGGATCTGGTGAGCCCGAAGCCGATGGACCGCCTGGTCTGCGGCGATGTCGGCTTCGGCAAGACCGAGGTCGCGTTGCGCGCGGCCTTCGTCAGCGTGATCGGCGGCAAGCAGGTGGCGCTGCTCGCGCCGACCACGCTGCTGGCCGAACAGCATTATCAGAACATCGTCGACCGCTTCGGCAAGTGGCCGATCAAGGTGGCCGAGCTGTCGCGCTTTCGCTCGACCAAGGAAATCAACGTCGCCCTCGAAGGCATCGCAGCCGGCACGATCGACATCGTCGTCGGCACGCACAAGCTGCTGTCCAAGGACGTCAAGTTCAAACGCCTGGGCCTCTTGGTGATCGACGAGGAACACCGCTTCGGCGTGCGCCACAAGGAGGCGATCAAGGCCCTGCGCGCCGACGTCGACGTTCTGACGCTGACCGCCACGCCGATCCCGCGCACCCTTGGCATGGCGCTCGAGGGCCTGCGTGACCTGAGCGTGATCGCCACCGCGCCGCAGCGCCGGCTGGCGATCAAGACCTTCGTGCGCAGCGAATCGAGCGGCACGATCCGCGAGGCGGTGCTGCGCGAGTTGAAGCGCGGCGGCCAGGTCTACTTCCTGCACAACGAGGTCGAGACCATCGGCCACCGGCGCGACAAGCTGGCCGAGCTGCTGCCCGAGGCGCGCATCGCGATCGCCCACGGCCAGATGCCCGAACGCGAACTCGAACGCGTGATGCGCGACTTCGTGGCCCAGCGCTACAACCTGCTGCTGTGCTCGACCATCATCGAGACCGGCATCGACGTGCCGACGGCCAACACCATCGTGATGAGCCGCGCCGACCGTTTCGGCCTGGCGCAGCTGCACCAGTTGCGCGGCCGCGTCGGCCGCAGCCACCACCAGGCCTACGCCTACCTGCTGGTGCCCGACGTCGAGGGGCTGACCAAGCAGGCTTCGCAGCGGCTGGAGGCGATCCAGCAGATGGAGGAGCTCGGCTCGGGCTTCTACCTGGCAATGCACGACCTTGAGATCCGCGGCGCTGGCGAGGTGCTGGGCGAGAACCAGAGCGGCAACATGATGGAGATCGGCTTCCAGCTCTACAACGAGATGTTGTCCGAAGCCGTGCGCTCGCTGAAGGCGGGGCGCGAGCCGGACCTGCTGTCGCCCTTTGCGGCCACCACCGAGATCAACCTGCATTCGCCCGCGCTGCTGCCCGACGCCTACTGCGGCGACGTGCACACGCGGCTGAACCTCTACAAGCGCCTGGCCACCGCCGACACCCCCGAGCGCATCGACAGCCTGCTCGAAGAGATCACCGACCGCTTCGGCAAATTGCCGCCGCAGGGCCAGACGCTCTTCGACACGCACCGGCTGCGCGTGCTGGCCAAGCCCTACGGCGTGGTCAAGATCGACTCGGCGCCCAAGCTCTCGGTGATCGCGTTCAAGCCGAACCCGCCGATCGACGCGATCCGCATCATCGAGCTGGTGCAGAAGAACCGCCACATCAAGCTGGCCGGCAACGACAAGCTGCGCATCGAACGCGACCTGCCCGATGCGAAGGACCGGGCCCAGCTGATCCGCGACGTGCTGCGTTCGCTCGGTGCGCCGAAGGCCTCGCCCTCGCTGGAGGCGGCATGACGCCGGTCGAGCATGCGCCCGGGCTGGTCCTGCGCGGCCTCACGCCGCCGCTGCGCCTGGCCGACTACCGCCTGATCGCCTTCGACATGGATTCGACGCTGATCTCGATCGAGTGCGTCGACGAGATCGCCGATGCGGCCGGCCGCAAGGCCGAGGTGGCCGCCATCACCGAAGCCGCGATGCGCGGCGAGATCACCGACTACAAGGACAGCCTGCGCCGCCGCGTCGCGCTGCTGGCCGGCGTGCCGGTCACGGCCCTGGAAGACGTCTGGCGCGACCGGTTGCGGCTCAATCCGGGCGCCGAGAACCTGGTCCGCGCCTGCCAGGCCGCGGGCTTGAAGACCTTGCTGGTGTCGGGTGGGTTCACCTACTTCACCGACCGCATCGTCCGGCTGCTCGGCCTGGACGAAAGCCGCAGCAATGTGCTGGAGGTTGAAGACGACCGGTTGACCGGGCGCATGGTCGACCAGCCCTGGGGCGACATCTGCGACGGCGAGGAAAAACGCCGCATGTTGGTGCAGACCTGCGACAGGTTCGGCATCGCCCCGGCGCAAGCCATTGCCGTGGGTGACGGCGCGAACGACCTGCCGATGATGGCCGTGGCGGGCCTTTCGGTGGCCTTCCACGCCAAACCGGCGGTTCGCGAGCGCGCAACGGTGTCGATCGAGAGCGGTGGCCTCGACCGGCTGCTGGACGTCGTACGGCCCATGTGACAAGCCCCCCGCCCCCGCGGGATGGAGGGTTGGCCACAACTGACTAGACTCGCGGCAGTGAAAACCGCGACCTTATCGCCTTCTTGGCCTGCCTCGCTGCGCACTGGCCTTGCCCGTATCGGCCTGGCCGTGGGCCTCGCCCTGCCCGCAGCTGCGGCGCTCGCGCAGGCCGATAGCGGCGAAGTGGTGGCACGCAACAGCGCGCTGGCGATCGAGAAGTTGTGCCACCTGGCACGTCGCGGCGATGCGGAGTCGCAATACCAATTGGCATGGATCTTTGCGCACGGCCGCGGCGAAGAGCGCCGTGACGACTGGGCTTCGTACCTCTTTTTCGCAGCGTCTTCGCAAGGCCACGCCGGGGCCAAGCAGATGCAGCATTCGATGACCTGGCCGGCAGCGCAGGTGCCGAGCTGCCTGAGCCGCTCGACCGCGCCGGTCTTCGCGCCTGCGACCGTGGCGGTCAACGCGCCACCCCACATCGACCGCATGGTGCGCAAGCTAGCGCCGCAGTACCAGGTGCCGCCCGACCTGGCGCTGGCGATCATCGCAGTGGAGTCGAATTTCAACGTCGCTGCGTTGTCGCCGAAGAATGCCCAGGGTCTGATGCAGCTGATCCCGCAGACGGCCCAGCGCTTCGGCGTGCGCAACGCCTTCGATGCGCAACAGAACATCCGCGGCGGGTTGTCCTACCTGCGCTGGCTGATGGCGTACTTCGAAGGCAACGTGGCCTTGGTGGCCGCGGCCTACAACGCCGGCGAAGGCGCGGTCGACCGGCACCGGGGCGTGCCGCCGTTCGACGAGACCCGCGAGTACGTGCGCCGCGTCACGGCGCGCGTGGGGACAGCGCCGCTGCCCTTCAACGCCAAG
Organism: Burkholderiales bacterium; assembly: GCA_011390055.1. GTDB lineage: Bacteria > Pseudomonadota > Gammaproteobacteria > Burkholderiales > Burkholderiaceae_C > CADEEN01. Next base: position 3,946 of record JAABTC010000212.1, read on the forward strand.
GTGGCCGCGCCGTCGCGTCAGATCGAGACCATGCGCCGCCTGGCCGGCGATGTCGCGCCCAGCAGCGTGGTCAACTGAGACGGTCTGCCCGTTTGCCCTGAGGTATCGAAGGGCTCAAGCCTCCAGCT
>JAABTC010000213.1 GCA_011390055.1 Burkholderiales bacterium
ACCAGTTGCAGCAGGGCCTGCTCTTCAACCTGCTGCAGCGCAAGGCGCTGCGCGCGCAGTTCGACGAAACCGTCGAGCTGGTGCACACGCTGCTGAAGACCTTCAACACCACGATGGCGGACAAGCTGTGGCAGCCCGCGGGTGCCTTGAGCATGATCGACCGCCGGCGCGTCGAAGTGTGCCGCGCGCTGGTGAGCAACCCGCGCCTGGTGCTGCTGGACGAGCCCTCGGCCGGCATGACGCACGACGAAACGCGCGAGCTGATGGACGACATCCTGGCGGTGCGCGAACGCCTGAGCCCGTTCACGGTGGTCATCATCGAGCACGAGATGGGTGTCATCCAGCGCATCACGCAGCGCTGTGTGGTGCTGAATTACGGCAAGAAGATCGCCGAGGGCAGCTTCGACGAGATCACGCGCCACCCCGAGGTGCAGGTGGCCTATCTCGGCCAGGATGCGGAGGCGGCGGCATGACAACGCCGGCGCCGCTGCTCGAAGTCGACGGCATCCGCGCCGCGTACGACCGCGTCGACGTGCTGCAGGGCGTGTCGCTCACCGTGGCGCCGGGCAGCATCACCTGCATCCTGGGCGCCAACGGCGCGGGCAAGAGCACGCTGATCCGCGCCATCCTGGGCTTGACGCCGCCGCACACCGGCGCCATCCGCTTCGATGGCCAGGCCATCCACGGCCTGCCCACGCACCGTGTCATCGCACGCGGCATCGCCTGCATCCCGGAAGGCCGCAAGGTGTTCCCGAAGATGACGGTGGAAGAAAACCTGCGCGTGGGCGCCTACCAGGTCGATGACGCGGTCGAAGTGGCGCGCCGCATCGAACAGGCCTACACGCTGTTCCCGCGCCTGCAGGAACGCCGCACGCAGCTGGCCGGCACCATGAGCGGCGGCGAGCAGGCCATGGTCAGCATTGGCCGCGGCCTGATGGCGCAGCCGCGGCTCTTGATCGTCGACGAGCCTTCGCTGGGCCTGAGCCCGCTGTACGTGAAGGAAAACTTCCGCATCATCGGCGACATCAACAAGCTCGGCATCACCGTGCTGCTGGTGGAGCAGAACGTGCGCCAGACGCTGGCCATCGCGCACCATGGCTACGTGCTCAGCCAGGGGCGGCTGGTGGCCGCCGGCACGGCGCAGGCGCTGGCCGCCAACGAAGAAGTGCGCGCGGCGTACTTCGGCTGAAAGGGCTGCCCATGACCCCGAAATCGCCCGACGCAGTGGCGCTGACGCAGCAACTGGTGCGCGTCGACACCGTCAATCCGCCGGGGCACGAAGACGGCTGCATCGCGCCGCTGGCAGACCTGTTGTCCGCTGCTGGCTTCTCCTGCCGCGTGCACGATTTCGCGCCGCGGCGCAGCAGCCTGGTGGCGCGCATCGGCGGCCGGTCGGCGCGCGACACACGGCTGCCTCTGGCGTTCACCGGCCACGTCGACGTGGTGCCACTGGGCAGCGCCGCGTGGCAGCACGACCCCTTCGGCGCGGCCATCGTCGACGGCCGCCTCTACGGGCGTGGCAGCAGCGACATGAAGAGCGGCGTCGCGGCACTGACCTGTGCCGCCATCGCACAAGCCGACCGCCTGCGCGACGGCCCGGGCCTCGTTCTCATCTTCACCGCGGGCGAAGAAACCGGCTGCGAAGGCGCCTTCGCGATGGTGCGTGATGCAGGCGCCGCCGAACTGCTGGGCCGCGCTGGCGCACTGGTGGTGGCCGAGCCCACGGCGAACGCGCCGCTCGTCGGCCACAAGGGCGCGTTGTGGCTGCGCGCGCAGGCCACCGGCACCACCGCGCACGGCTCCATGCCCGAGCAAGGCGACAACGCGATCTACAAGATCGCGCGCGCCGCCCTGGCGCTGGAGCAGTTTGCGTTCGAGACACCGGCGCATGCGCTGATGGGCGCGCCGACGCTGAATGTCGGCACCGCGCGCGGCGGCCTGAACCTCAATTCGGTGCCCGATGCGGCGGAGCTGGGCGTCGACATCCGCAGCGTGACGGACCAAGACCACGGCCGCCTGCTGCAGTGCCTGTGCACCACGCTCGGCCCGCACATCACGCTGCAACCGCTGCTGGACGTGGCGAGCGTCTACACGCCGCCCGACGACCCGTGGATGCAGCGCGTTTTCTCGATCTGCGCAGCTCGCCAGGGTGCGATGCCGCTGCCGCGCACGGTGTCCTACTTCACCGACGCCGCAGCGCTGCGCCTGCCGCTGGGCATGCCACCGGTGTTGATCCTCGGCCCGGGTGAGCCGCAGCTCGCGCACCAGACGGACGAGCACTGCCACGTGCACCGCATCGGCGAAGCGGTGGCGCTGTACGAAGATCTCATCACCGACTGGTGCGCACCCTCTCAAGTGCGGACTCGAACGCCATGAAACCCAACCAGTTGCCCGCGTGGCAGGCCGCGCAGCTGCTGGCCAGCCGCGAACTCAGCGCCGTGACCTTGATGCGTGCCTGCCTGGACCGCATCGCCGAACGCGAAGCCGAGGTGCATGCCTTCGTGCACCTGGACGCCGACGCCGCGCTGGCGCAAGCCCGCGCGCTCGACGCCGGCCCCTGGCGTGGCCCGCTGCACGGCCTGCCGCTGGGCGTGAAGGACCTCTTCGACACCGCCGACCTGCCCACCGGCTACGGCTCGCCCGTCTACACCGGCCACCGCCCCGCGGCCGACGCCGCCGCGGTGGCGCTGTGCCGGGAAGCCGGTGCGCTGCTGCCGGGCAAGACCGTCAGCACCGAGTTCGCCTACTTCCACCCCGGCGCCACGTGCAACCCGCGAAATCTCGGCCACACGCCGGGCGGTTCGTCCAGCGGCTCGGCCGCGGCGGTGGCCGACGGCATGCTGCCGTTGGCGCTGGGCACGCAGACGGCCGCGTCCATCATCCGCCCGGCGGCCTATTGCGGCATCGTCGGCTACAAGCCCACGCACGGCCGCGTCAGCCGCGGTGGCGTGAAGAGCCTGTCGGAAACGCTGGACACCGTGGGCGCCTTGGCCCGCAGCGTGCGCGACGTGGCCCTGCTGGGTTCGGTGCTCACCGGCGACCGGCGCCTGATCGGCGAGCTGGCCCACCCGCTGGCCAGCCCGGCACCGCGCATCGGCCTGTGCCCCACGCCCGACTGGCCGCAGGCCGACGCCGACGTGCAGGCCGCGTGGGCCAGCGCCGTGCAAACGCTCGCGCCTTGCGCCGCCAGCCTGCGCGACGCCCCGTGGCCCGCCGCGCTGCCCGACCTGGTGGCCCTGCAAAAGCGCGTGATGGCGCACGAGATGGCGCGCGCACTCAGCCACGAACGCGTGCACCACCGCGCGCGCTTGAGCGACCGCCTGAACGATCTGTTCGACGAAGGCATGGGCATCGGCGGCGAACAGCACGCCGCCGACCTGGCCAGCACAACCGCCGCGCGTGCGTTGGCCGACGCTTGGTTCGGCGAGATCGACGTGCTGCTGGCGCCCAGCACCACGGGCGAGGCGCCGCAGGGCATCGGCGCCACCGGCGACCCGCTGTTCAGCCGAGGCTGGACGCTGCTGGGCCTGCCCTGTGTGCACCTGCCTTTCGCGCAGAGCCGCAACGGTTTGCCCGTGGGCCTGCAACTGGTGGGCCGTGCGGGCGACGACCGCCGTCTGCTGGCCGCGGCGCAATGGTGCTGGGAGCGGCTGGCGCCCTGACGTGGCGTGCGAACGGGTGGGGGAGCCGACCTGCAAGGTTCGCCGCGGGGCTACTCCAAATTTTGCACCTGAACTTCGAGTGCGAAGCCAAGTGCCTGTCGTGCCTTCATAGTTCGATTACCTGGCCCCGAGAACCCCACAGCGAACCCCACAGGTCGAGCATGCAGTGACGCGCTGATACCGAGTCTCAGCAGATCGCGTAGCCGCATGACTCTACTCGCCTCGTTGGCTTCACGACTCTCCCGCAGCGCTTCTTCAAGTCCAGGTGTCCCTGGACCGGTCGCTCGCCACATCACACAACCGGCCAGGTGCAGTCCATCGTGGCCGACTGCTTCGCGGCAAGTCGGTGGCCGTGCTTGCTATGCCTGCGCGCTTCACGAGACCCTGGCCGGGTCCACCACCCCTTCAAC
>JAABTC010000021.1 GCA_011390055.1 Burkholderiales bacterium
GGCGCGGGCCCGCGCTGCCGTGCGCCGGATTCAGCGCCAGGGCCGCCTGGCCGGTGAGGGCCGCGAGCCGCGCCACGCCCTGGTCGCCGCCGGGCGGACACTGGTTGATGGGGGCCAACCCGGTCGCGATGGCCTCGGCATAACGCCGGCAATCCGGGTAACCGCAACGCGTGCACTGCGTCTGCGGCAGCGCGGCGTCGATGCGGTCGACCAGCGGCTCCGTCGTCACCGCCGCCTACCGGCGTCGCGCGGCCGCCTTCTTTGCCGCGCGCTTGGGGGGCGAAGCGGCGTCGCTGCCATGGCGGCGGATGAACTCGCTCACGGTCGGATGGATCTGCTCGCGCCAGCGCCGGCCCGAGAAGATGCCGTAGTGGCCGGCACCGATCGCGTCGTAGTGGAAGCGGCGCGACTCGGGCACGCCGGTGCACAGGCCGTGCGCCGCGCGCGTCTGTCCCGCGCCGGAAATGTCATCGAGCTCGCCTTCGACCGTCAGCAGCGCGGTGGTCTTGATGTCTTGCGGCTTGACCAACTCGCCGCCGACTTCCCACGTGCCGTTGACCAGCGCGAAGTCCTGGAACACGACCTTGATCGTGTCGAGGTAGTACTCCGCCGGCATGTCCAGCACCGCGTTGTACTCGTCGTAGAACTGGCGGTGGCTTTCGGCACTGCTGTCGTCACCGCGCACCAGGTCGAGAAAGTAGTCGTAATGCGAGGTGAGGTGGCGGTCGGGGTTCATCGCGACGAAGCCCGTGTGCTGCAGGAAGCCCGGGTAGACACGCCGGTTGGCGCCGGGGTAGTTGTGCGGCACGCGGTAGATCACGTTGTGCTCGAACCACTCGTGGCTCTTGTTCATCGCCAGGTTGTTGACGGCGGTGGGTGATTTGCGAGCGTCGATCGGCCCGCCCATCATCACCATCGTGCGCGGCGTGAACTCGCCGCGGCTGGCCATCAGCGACACGGCCGCGAGCACCGGCACCGTCGGTTGGCAGACCGAGATCACGTTGACCTCGGGGCCGATGTGGCGGATGAACTCCTGGATGTAGGCGACGTAGTCGTCGAGGTGGAAGGGCCCCTGGTCGATCGGCACCATGCGCGCATCGGTCCAGTCGGTGACGAACACCTTGTGGCCGGTGAGCAGGCTCTTGACGGTGTCACGCAGCAGCGTCGAATGGTGCCCCGACAGCGGCGCGACGACGAGCACCACCGGCTGGGTCTTCATGTCCGCCAGGGCAATCGGGTTGTCGGTGAAGCGCTTGAAGCGGAGCAGCCGGCAGAACGGCTTTTCCAACGCCACCTGTTCCTGCACCGCGACCGCCACGCCGTCGACCGTCGCGCTGCGGATGTCGAATTCGGGCTTTTCGTACTCCTTGGCCAGGCGGTGCAGCAGGTCGAGGCCGGCCGAAACGCGCTGGGCCATCGGCGTGTGCGTGAACGGCGAGAGCGGGTGGTTGTACAGCTTCGACGACGCACTCGCGAACTCTGAGAACGGCGCCATCAAGGCCCGCTGGGTTTCGTAGAACTGGTAGAGCATGCGCGCGTCCGATCTTTTTGTGCAATGCAGCAAATGTGCCGCAACTACATCACTCTGGCAATCGCCTGGGCCACCCGGGTGATGTTGCCGGCGTTCAGCGCGGCCACGCAGATGCGCCCCGAGTCAAGGCCGTAGACGCTGGACTCGCGGCGCAGCCGCTGCATCTGCCCGGCGCTCAGGCCAGAGTAGCTGAACATGCCTTGCTGGCGCGTGATGTACGACAAGTCGCCTTGCACGCCCGCGGCTTGCAACTGGGCTCGCAGGCTCTCACGCATCGCCTTGATGCGCAGGCGCATGCCGGCCAGTTCGGCTTCCCACTGGCTGCGCAGTGCGGTGTCGCCCAGCACGGTGGCGACGATCTGCGCGCCGTGGGTCGGCGGCGTCGAGTAGTTGGTGCGGATCACCACCTTCAACTGCGACAGCACCCGCGCGGCCTCTTCGCGGCTGCCGCAGACCACGCTGAGTGCGCCGACGCGCTCGCCGTAGAGCGAAAAGCTCTTCGAGAACGAGGTCGAGACGAAAAAGTCCATGCCGCTTTCGACGAACAGCGCCACCGCCGCACCGTCTTCGGCCAGGCCGTTGCCGAAGCCTTGGTAGGCCATGTCGAGAAACGGCACCAGGCCGCCGGCGCGCACGAGCTCGACCACCTCGCGCCATTGCGCAGGCGTCAGGTCGCAACCGGTCGGGTTGTGGCAGCAGGCGTGCAGGACGACGATGCTGCCCTTCGGGGCCGCCGCCAGGGCGCTGCGCAGGCCTGCAAAGTCGATGCAGCCGGGGGCGGCCGCGTCGTAATAGGGGTAGCTGACCACGTCGAAGCCGGCGTTGGCGAAGAGCGCACGGTGGTTTTCCCAGCTCGGGTCGCTGATCAGCACGCGGGCCGATGGGTCGATGCGCTGCAGGAAATCGGCGCCGACCTTCAGGCCACCGGTGCCACCGACCGACTGGATGGTTGCCACGCGGCCGCCGGCAACCAGGGCGCTGTCCGCCCCGAACACCAGCGTCTGCACCAGCCGGTCGTAGGCTGCGATGCCATCGATGGGCAGGTAACCGCGCGGCTTGGCGGCCTCGACCAGGCGCTGTTCGGCTGCGGCCACGCAGGCCAGCAGCGGCAGCTTGCCGTTTTCGTCGGTGTACACCCCCACGCCGAGGTTCACCTTGGCCGGATTCGGATCTTCGGCAAATTGCTCGTTGATGCCGAGGATCGGGTCACGGGGGGCCGTCTGGACGGCAGAGAACAGGCTCATGGCAGGGCTGAAACGCAAGGTGAGGGGGCCCGGCCGAGCCTTGCGGTAGGCTGGTCGGAGTTCGCGATTTTACGGGCCGTCCTTCCTCTTTCACTTCCGCCACGCATGTCCATCGTTTCCGAGCCCCTGGTCCCGTCCGCGCCGACCCCCGATGCGGCGCCCGAGGGCACCTTCGTCAGCTTCCCGGATTCGCCGTTCCAGCTCTTCCAGCCGTACCCGCCGGCCGGGGACCAGCCGCGGGCGATCGACCAGCTGGTGGAAGGCATCCAGGACGGTCTGGCCTACCAGACCCTGCTCGGTGTCACCGGTTCGGGCAAGACCTTCACGATGGCCAACGTCATCGCGCGCCTGGGCCGGCCGGCGATCGTCTTCGCGCCGAACAAGACGCTGGCCGCGCAGCTCTACAGCGAGTTCCGCGAGTTCTTCCCGAAGAACGCGGTCGAGTACTTCGTGAGCTACTACGACTACTACCAGCCCGAGGCCTACGTGCCGCAGCGCGACCTGTTCATCGAGAAGGACAGCGCGATCAACGAGCACATCGAGCAGATGCGGCTGTCGGCCACCAAGAGCGTGCTCGAGCGCCGCGACACCGTGATCGTGGCCAGCGTCAGCGCGATCTACGGCATCGGCAAGCCCGAGGATTACACGCAGATGCGCTTCATCGTGCGCGTGGGCGACAAGATCGGCCAGCGCGACGCGATCGCGCAGCTGATCCGCATGCAGTACAAGCGCAACGACACCGACTTCTCGCGCGGCAGCTTCCGCGTTCGGGGCGACGTCATCGACGTCTTTCCCGCGGAGCACAGCGAGCTGGCCATCCGCATCGAGCTGTTCGACGACGAGGTCGAGTCGCTGCAGCTGCTCGATCCGCTGACCGGCCGCATCCGGCAGAAGGTGCCGCGCTTCGTGATCTACCCGTCGAGCCACTACGTCACGCCGCGCGACCGGGTGGTGGCGGCCATCGAGACGATCAAGGCCGAGCTGCGCGACCGCGTGGCCGAATTCGTGGCCGCCGGCAAGCTGGTCGAGGCCCAGCGCATCGAACAGCGCACGCGCTTCGATCTGGAAATGATGCAGGAGGTTGGGCACTGCAAGGGCATCGAGAACTACACCCGTCATCTGTCGGGTGCCCGACCCGGCGACCCGCCGCCGACGATGGTCGACTATCTGCCCAAGGACGCGCTGATGTTCCTGGACGAGAGCCATGTGCTGATCGGGCAGTTCGGTGGCATGTTCAACGGCGATCGTGCGCGCAAGAGCACCCTGGTCGAGTACGGTTTTCGCCTGCCCAGCGCGCTCGACAACCGGCCGCTGAAATTCGACGAGTTCGAGCGCAAGATGCGCCAGGCGATCTTCGTCTCGGCCACGCCTGCCGCCTACGAGCAGCAGCATGCCGGCCAGGTGGTCGAGCAACTGGTGCGCCCGACCGGGCTGATCGATCCCGTCGTCGAGGTGCGGCCGGCGCTGAACCAGGTCGATGACGTGCTGCAGGAGATCCGGCTGCGCACCGAGGTCGGCGAGCGCGTGCTGATCACGACGCTGACCAAGCGCATGGCCGAGCAGCTCACCGACTACCTGGCCGACAACGGCGTCAAGGTGCGCTACCTGCACAGCGACATCGACACCGTCGAGCGCGTCGAGATCCTGCGCGACCTGCGCCTGGGCCTGTTCGATGTGCTGGTGGGCATCAACCTGCTGCGCGAAGGGCTGGACATTCCCGAGGTTTCGCTGGTCGCGATCCTCGATGCCGACAAGGAGGGCTTCCTGCGCGCCGAACGCAGCCTCATCCAGACCATCGGCCGCGCCGCGCGCAACCTCAACGGCAAGGCGATCCTGTATGCCGACAAGATGACCGATTCGATGAAGCGGGCGATCGACGAGACCGACCGCCGCCGCACCAAGCAGATCGCGCACAACCTCGCCGAAGGCATCACGCCCCGCAGCGTCGTCAAGCAGGTGCGCGACATGATCGACGGCGCCGTCTCGGCCAAGAGTGCCAAGGACGATCTGCAGCGCGCGCAGGCGACGGCCGAGGTCGAGGCGATGAGCGAGAAAGACCTGGGCAAGCGCATCAAGCTGCTCGAAAAGCAGATGCTCGAGCACGCCCGCAACCTCGAGTTCGAGAAGGCGGCGCGGGTGCGCGATCAGCTGGCCCAACTGCGCGAACAGGCCTTCGGTGCGCCGGCGCGCGACAACAATGTCGTGCCATTGCCGGTGCCGGTGCCCCGGCCGGGCGGTGCGGGGGCCCAGCCATGAGGCCGGGCCCGCTGCGCGTCCTGGTCGTCTGCCTCGGCAACATCTGCCGCTCCCCGACCGCCGAAGCCGTGCTGCGCCAGCGATTGCGCGACGCAGGGCTCGACGGCGCTGTCGAGGTCGACTCGGCCGGCACCGGCGACTGGCACGTCGGCATGCCGCCCGATGCCCGGTCGCAGCGGCATGCGCGCACGCGCGGGTACGACCTGTCGAAGTTGCGCGGGCGTCAAATCGGGGCTGCCGACTTCGACCGCTTCGACCTGGTGCTGGCGATGGACGACCACAACCTGGCGGACCTTCAGATGCTCAAACCCCCCGGCGCGCGTGCCGAGGTGGGTTTGTTCGCGCCGAGCGCGGTGCCCGATCCGTACCACGGCCCGGCGGCAGGCTTCGAGCACGTGCTCGACCTGATCGAGGCGGCCAGCGCCGAGTGGGTGGCCCGCCTTGAGCTCCGAATGGCCCGACGGCCGGTAGGGGGAACTTAGTCCGTCGATTCCGACCGAAACAGTCGGCCTCTGCTAAACTTGACAGTTCTCGTCGGGTTAAAGCGAGGGTTTACCCGCCATCAGCGGTGGGCCAAGTCGGATCCCGCACCCCTACCAGGAGTTTTGCCATGCGTCTCACCACCAAAGGCCGCTTTGCGGTCACCGCGATGATCGATCTGGGTTTGCGATCGACCAACGGGCCGGTGGCCTTGGCGGCCATCAGCGCCCGCCAGCAGATTTCGCTGTCGTACCTCGAGCAATTGTTCGGCAAGCTGCGCCGGGCCGAACTTGTCGAGAGCACGCGCGGTCCCGGCGGCGGCTATTCGCTCGGCCGTGCGTCCGACAAGATCACCGTGGCCGACATCATCGTGGCCGTCGATGAACCGATCGACGCCACCGGCTGCGCCGGCAAGGAAAACTGCATGGGCGACGACAGCGGCAAGTGCATGACGCACGACCTCTGGACCGCCTTGAACAACAAGATGATCGACTTCCTGAACGGCGTGACGCTGAAGAAGCTGGTCGATGAGCAGTTGGCCAAGGGCGTTTCCATCGTCGAGACCCCGGTCAAGCGCGCCATCTCGTCGGTGCCGGTGGTCAAGCCGATCCGCATCACGGCGCCGAACTCCGTTTTCGCACTGGGTGCTGCCCTCGGCAAGTGAGCACCTTTCGCTGTCTCATCTCTCCAACCTCTTGAAGTACCGAGCCTCGCGATGGACATGACACCGCACTTCCCGATCTACCTGGACTACGGCGCCACCACGCCGGTCGACCCGCGCGTGGTCGATGCGATGGTGCCCTGGTTGCGCGAGCATTTCGGCAATCCGGCATCGCGCAGCCATGCCTGGGGCTGGGAGGCCGAAGCTGCGGTCGAGAAGGCGCGGGTGCAGGTGGCCGAACTGATCGGGGCCGATCCGCGCGAGATCGTCTGGACTTCGGGCGCGACCGAATCGAACAACCTGGCCATCAAGGGCGCGGCCCAGTTCTACAAGACGCGCGGCAAGCACATCGTCACCGTCAAGACGGAGCACAAGGCGGTGCTCGACACCTGCCGCGAGCTCGAACGTCAGGGGTTCGAGGTGAGCTACCTGCCGGTGCAGGAGGACGGACTGCTCGACCTGCAGGCTTTCGAGGCCGCGCTGCGGCCCGACACGATCCTGGCCTCGGTGATGTTCGTCAACAACGAGATCGGCGTGATCCAGGACATCGCGGCGATCGGCGCGATGTGTCGCCAGCGCGGCATCATCTTCCACGTCGACGCGGCGCAGGCCACCGGCAAGGTCGCCATCGACCTGGCCACATTGCCCGTCGACCTGATGAGCCTGGCATCGCACAAGACCTACGGCCCGAAGGGCATCGGCGCACTGTACGTTCGGCGCAAGCCACGTGTGCGCATCGAAGCCCAGATGCATGGTGGCGGTCACGAACGCGGCATGCGCTCGGGCACTTTGGCCACGCACCAGATCATCGGCATGGGCGAAGCCTTCCGCATTGCGCGCGAAGAGATGGGCGCCGAGAACGAACGCGTGCGCATGCTGCAGCAGAAGCTGCTGCGCGGGCTGGCCGACATCGAACAGGTGTTCATCAACGGCCACACCGAGCGGCGCGTGCCGCACAACCTGAACATCAGCTTCAACTTCGTCGAGGGTGAATCGTTGATCATGGGCGTGAAGGGGCTGGCGGTGAGCTCGGGCTCGGCCTGCACGTCGGCCAGCCTGGAGCCGAGCTACGTGTTGCGTGCGCTGGGTCGCAGCGACGAGCTGGCCCATTCGAGCCTGCGCATGACGATCGGTCGCTTCACGACCGAGGAAGAGATCGATTACGCAGTCGGCACCCTGAAGGACCGCGTGGCCAAGCTGCGCGACCTCTCGCCGCTGTGGGAGATGTTCAAGGACGGGATCGACATCAGCACGATCCAGTGGACCGCACATTGAATTGGGAGCACGGACATGGCATACAGCGACAAGGTCATTGACCACTACGAAAATCCGCGCAACGTCGGCTCGTTCGACAAGGGCGACGACACCGTCGGCACCGGCATGGTCGGCGCACCGGCCTGCGGCGACGTGATGAAGCTGCAGATCAAGGTGAACCCGCTCACCGGCCTCATCGAAGACGCCAAGTTCAAGACCTACGGCTGCGGCTCGGCCATCGCCTCGAGTTCGCTGGTCACCGAATGGGTCAAGGGCAAATCGCTCGACGACGCATTGACGATCAAGAACACCCGCATCGCCGAGGAATTGGCCCTGCCGCCGGTGAAGATCCACTGCTCGATCCTGGCCGAGGACGCGATCAAGGCGGCGGTCGAGGACTACAAGGCCAAGGCTCATCCGGCCATCAAGGCGCATTGAGATGGCGGTGACGCTCACTGCGGCGGCGGCGCGCCATGTCAGCCGCTACATCGCGCGCCGCGGCAAGGGCGTGGGCGTGCGCCTGGGCGTCAAGACCACCGGCTGCTCGGGCATGGCCTACAAGCTCGAATATGCCGACGACGTGGCGCCCGAGGACCATGTCTTCGAAGGCCATGGCGTGAAGGTGCTGATCGACCCGAAGAGCCTGCCGTACCTCGACGGCACCGAACTCGACTTCGTGCGCGAGGGCCTGAACGAAGGCTTCAAGTTCCACAACCCGCGCGAGAAAGACCGCTGCGGCTGCGGGGAGTCGTTCCGCGTCTGACGCGCTGCGCACACCCGTGAAGCTCGACGACACCGACTTCGCATTGTTCGGTCTGCCCCAGCGCTTCGAGCTCGACACGGCCGATCTCGATGCGCGTTGGCGGCGCCTGCAAGGCTCGACCCATCCCGACCGCCATGCGGGCGGGGGCGGGGCGGCGCAGCGCGCGGCGATGCAATGGTCCGTGCGGATCAACGAAGCCTACCGCCGCCTGCGCGACCCGCTGGCGCGCGCGGGTTACTTGTGCGAATTGCGCGGCGCGCCGGTCCAGGCCCACACCAACACCGCGATGCCGGCGGCGTTTTTGCACCAGCAGATGGCTTGGCGCGAGGCCCTGGACGACGCGCCAGGGGAGCAGGCGCTGAATGCGCTCGACACCGAGGTGCGAGAGGCCGAAGCCACGCTGTGGGCCGAACTGGGGCGGGTGCTCGACGAACCGGAGGCGTCCGCCACCGCGGCGGTCGAGCGGGTTCGCGCGTTGATGTTCACCGCGCGCTTTCGCAGCGACCTCGAGCGGCGGCTCGATCCTCAGCACGACTGATGCACGACTGAAACACGACCGAACGATTCCGCACGACCATGGCCCTGCTGCAGATCTCCGAACCCGGACTGTCCCCCGACCCACACATGCGCCGCATCGCGGTCGGCATCGACCTCGGCACCACGCACTCGCTGGTGGCCGCCGTGCGCCACGGCGTCGCCGAATGTCTGCCGGATGCGCAGGGCCAAACCTTGTTGCCATCGGCCGTGCGGTACCTGGGCGATGGCCGGCGCGCGATCGGCGCCGACGCGTTGGCGGCGCAGGCCGAGGACCCGCTCGACACGATTGTCTCGGTCAAGCGCATGATGGGGCGCGCCCTGGACGATGTGACCGGGCGCGAACGGCTGCCGTACCGTTGGGTCGACCGGCCCGGCATGGTGGCGCTGCAGACGCGCGAAGGCGTCAAGACGCCCGTCGAAATCTCGGCCGAAATCCTGGCTGCGTTGCGCCAGCGCGCCGAAGACAGCTTCGACACCGACGACCTGTTCGGCGCGGTCATCACCGTGCCGGCGTACTTCGACGATGCCCAGCGCCAAGCCACCAAGGACGCGGCCCGCCTGGCTGGCTTGAACGTGCTGCGCCTGGTCAACGAGCCCACCGCCGCCGCGCTCGCCTACGGCCTGGACAACGGCAGCGAGGGCCTGTACGCCGTGTACGACCTGGGTGGGGGCACGTTCGACATTTCGATCCTCCGGCTGACCGAAGGCGTCTTCGAAGTGGTGGCCACCGGCGGCGACTCGGCCCTCGGTGGTGACGATTTCGATGCGTTGTTGGCCGAGCGCCTGCTCGAGCGTTCGAATCTGCCAGCGCTGCAGGCCCTGCCGCCGGGCGACAAACGCCTCGTGCTGCACGAAGCGCGCAACCTCAAGCACGGCCTGGGCGCAGCGGATGCGGCGACCACACAGCTGCCGCTGTCGGTCGGCGCGATGGAGGCTCGCGTGACGCGGGCCGAGTTCGAGGCCTGGACCCGGCCGCTCATCGATCGCACACTGGCCGCCACGAAAAGAACCCTGCGCGATGCGAAGCTCACCCGCGAGCAGGTGCAAGGCGTGGTGCTGGTCGGGGGCTCGACACGCATGCCTGCGGTGCGCACGGCAGTGGGCGAACTGTTCGGCCGTCCGCCCTTGACCAACCTCGATCCTGACGAGATCGTGGCCGTCGGTGCCGCCATCCAGGCCAACCAGCTGGCCGGCAATGCTGCCGATGGTGACGTGTTGCTGCTCGACGTGATCCCGCTGTCGCTCGGCATCGAGACGATGGGCGGCCTGGTCGAGCGCATCATCGAGCGCAACAGCACCATCCCCACCGCCAAGGCGCAGGATTTCACGACCTACCAGGACGGCCAGACCGCGCTGGCCCTGCACGTTGTGCAAGGCGAGCGCGAGCTGGTCGCCGACTGTCGCTCGTTGGCGCGCTTCGAGTTGCGCGGCATCCCGCCAATGGTGGCCGGCGCCGCGCGCATCCGGGTGCGCTTCGAGGTTGATGCCGACGGCCTGCTGGGCGTTTCGGCGCGCGAACTCGGCTCGGGCGTGGAGGCGGCGATCTCGGTCAAGCCGAGCTACGGCCTTGGCGACGACGAGATCGCTCGCATGCTGCGTGAAGGCTTCGCGCAAGCCGACAGCGACGCTGCGGTGCGCACGCTGCGCGAGGCCCGCGTCGACGCAGAGCGGCTGCAGTTGGCCACCCTCTCGGCGCTGGCGGCGGACGCCGATCTGCTGAGCGCCGAGGAGCGCGCCGCGATCGACACCGCGATGGCGGGCCTGGCCGAAGCAGCGCGCGGTGACGAGGCCGACACCATCGTGGCCGCGATCGAGCGCCTGGCCGCGGCCACCGAATCGTTTGCCGCTGCGCGCATGAACCGCGGCATCCACCAAGCGCTGTCAGGGCGCAGCGTCGAGGACCTCTGAATGCCGTTCATCACGATCTTGCCGCATGCCGAATACTGCCCGCAGGGCGACCGCATCGAAGCCGCTTCGGGTACATCGGTCTGCGAAGCACTGCTCGAGCACGGCATCGCCATCGAGCATGCCTGCGAGATGAGTTGCGCCTGCACCACCTGCCACGTCGTGGTGCGCCAGGGCTTCGAGTCGCTCGGCGAGATGGACGAAAGCGAGGAAGACCTGCTCGACCGGGCCTGGGGCCTCGAGCCGCAGTCCCGTCTGTCGTGCCAGGCGATCGTCTCCGACCGGGATGTGGTGGTCGAGATTCCACGCTACTCGATCAACCACGCCAAGGAAAACCACTGACGACAAAAAACCCGCCTCGGCGGGTTTCAAGTTGGAGTCTGCATGACCTCAGGCACGCGAGTGGTGCGTGTCGAGCCTCAATTCTTGGGCACTTCGCTGCCGGTGATGGTGCGGCGGAACCACTCGCCGATCGGGCGCAGCGAACCGAAGATCGAATCCTGCTCTCCCTCGCGCTCGCGCAGCAGCCCCCGCTCGGACAGCATCTGCACGAACATCCGCACCTCCAGCTTGGTGGCCCCGCTCGACAGGGCGAGCTGCGGCAGCGACATGTAGCGGTGCGACATGTCGCTCAGCATGCGCCGGTACACGGTGCGGTGGTAGGGCGCGGGCAGGTCCGGCCAGGCAGCGAGCTTGAATTCCTTCATGGATCGGTGCGGGGCGCCATGGATGCACAGCCCTCGGTCCTGTATTGCGTTGGCATGAGGTTAGCCCTGGTCGACGTCTCGAGCCAAGCAATTGCGCCCGCTTTCCGGGTTAATTCGGGGTTCCTGTTGTGTCGTAATGCAAGTCGCGTGCGGCATTTCACGTCAGGCCGGCCCGCATGCGGCTGGCTACACTGAAGCCGATGCGTGTTCTGGGAATCGAGACTTCGTGCGATGAGACCGGTGTGGCGCTGGTCGAATGCCAGCCTGGTCGGGCGCCGAGATTGCTGGCCGAAGCCCTGCACAGCCAGGTGGGACTGCACCGGCCGTTCGGTGGCGTGGTGCCCGAACTCGCCTCGCGCGACCACATCCGGCGCGTGCTGCCGCTCGTGCAGGAAGTCACGACCTCCGCCGGCATCGACCTGGCGGGTGTCGACCGGTTGGCTTACACCCGCGGGCCGGGTCTGGCCGGCGCGCTGCTCGTCGGTGCCGGCGTGGCGTGCGCGCTGGCCTGCGCGCTCGACCGGCCGGCCTGGGGCATCCACCACCTCGAGGGCCACCTGCTGTCGCCCTTTCTGGCGCGCGACCCGCCGAGCTTTCCGTTCGTGGCCCTGCTGGTGTCCGGCGGCCACACCCAACTGATGGCCGTCGCCCGGGTCGGCGACTACCGCCTGCTCGGCGACACCATCGACGACGCCGCCGGCGAGGCATTCGACAAGAGTGCCAAGCTGCTCGGCCTGGGCTACCCCGGCGGCGCCGACCTGGCGCGCCTGGCCGACCAGGGGGATGCGCGCGCTTACGCACTGCCGCGACCGTTGATGCACAGCGGCAACCTCGACTTCTCTTTCGCCGGATTGAAAACGGCCGTGGCGACCCAGGCGCGCAAGCTCGGCCCCGCGCCGAGCGACACCCAGCGCGCCGACCTGGCGGCCGCCACCCAGGCTGCGATCGTCGACGTGTTGGTGCACAAGTCGATGCGCGCGCTCGAGACGAGCGGGCTGCGCACGCTGGTGGTGGCCGGGGGTGTGAGTGCCAATGCCGCCTTGCGCCTACGCCTGGACCAGGCCGCGGCCGCCGCGGGCTGTCGCGTCCACTACCCCGAACTGCACTGGTGCAGCGACAACGGCGCGATGATCGCGTTGGCCGCGGCGATGCGCCTGCAAGCGGGCCTGTCGATGCACGATCGCCGCTACACCTTCGACGTCGAACCGCGCTGGGCGCTGGGCGCGGCGTCTGACGTTCCACTCTCGGAAAACCTAGGCTGATGCACTTCCCCCCCGACCTGCCCGCAGGCTTGCACGTGCGCACCCGCGCGCCGGCATCCCGCAGCCGCCGCACCGCGCTCGCGCTCGGCCT
>JAABTC010000214.1 GCA_011390055.1 Burkholderiales bacterium
CCGACAACGCCGGCGCAATGCCGTGGCCGGTGGCGTCGCCGATGACGACGAGCAGGCCTTGGTGGGCCAGCGCCAGATCGTAGGTGTCGCCGCCGGTGAGCGCGGCCGGCAGGAAGGTGGCATGCATGTCGTAGCCCGCGACCGTCGGCAGGGTTGCGGGCAGGCTGCTTTGCTGCAGCTCGCGAGCGAGCTCGAGTTCGCGCTGGACTTTCTCGGCCTCGATCAGTGCTGCGGTCATGCGCACCCTCGACAACGCGACCGCGCACTGCGCCGCCAGCGCTTCGGCCAGCGCCTCGTCGCTGCGGTCGAACACACCACCGGTCTTGTTCAGCACCTGCATCACGCCGATGAAGTGGCCGCGATGGTCGACCAGCGGCAGCGTCAGGCTGCAGCGCGTGCGAAAGCCCGAACGCCGGTCGACCGAGGGGTCGAAGCGGGCGTCGGCGTAGCAGTCGGGCACGTTGAGGGTGCGGCGCTCGCGCGCGCACGCGCCCACCAGCCCGCTGCCCACCGGCACGCGAACCTGGGCCACGTCGCTCGAAATCTCCAGCACCATCTCGTCGCTCGCTGCGTCGTGCAGCCAGACCGAGCTGCGCTCGGCGCGCAGCACGCTGCAAGCCGCCGCGGTCACCTCGGCCAGCATGGCGCGCAGGTCGAACGGGGCCGCCAGGCCGCGCGTGACGGCCAGGATCGCCGCCAGGTCCTGCTGCGACAAGGGTGCAGACGATCGGTTCATGCCGGCGCAATGTAGCAAAGCAGGGTGCGTGTAGGTGCGCTCCCACTGGGTGGCGTCACGCGGGCCGACAGACGTCTTCGAAGCGGCGGCCAAGACTGCGTGCTCAAGCCATTATCCGGAGACTCCATGACCATCGCCTCGCCGATCGATCCCGCAACCCCACCCGCGGCCCACATCGAACCCTCCGAGCACTCCACCCCTGAGGTCGACGCCTACCTCGAGATGATCGAAGAGAACGTCGAGCAGATGCCCGGTGCAGGCTCGCCCGCGATCAAACCCAACAAAGCGCTGGGCGAGGACGGCAAGCCCGACGACGAAAGCCAGTTGCACAACAGCGTTTGATCGCGAGGGCCGGGCCTGCATGTAGCGCTGCCCGGCTCTTCGAGATCGCAGGGCGAGCCCGTCGGGTGATCCGCATGGAGGGCGTTCGACGCCTGTCACGCCCACGTCACCCTCTTTGATCAGCATCGGGTCTCCACCGACCTAGGAGTTCCCCCGATGACCTTCCAAGCGCCCATGCCCAGCCGCCGCCGCATGCTGCAGGGCTCCGCCGGCTTGATCGCCGCCAACGGCCTGCTCGGCTCGCTCGGCCTGTTGGCGAGCCGCCAAGCCTTGGCTGCCTCCGGCAAGCAGTTGACCTCGGCGCTTTCGCCGTACGGACCGGTTGCACCGGTGCTGGACGGCAGCACCGGTCTGCCCTTGCTCGCCCTGCCCGAAGGCTTCGAATACAAGTCGTACGGCTGGACTGGCGACCCGATGGCCGACGGGCGTTCGACGCCCAGCAACCACGACGGCATGGCCGTCGTCGCCGCGGACCGCGGCGGCAGCCACCTGGTGCTGGTGCGCAACCACGAGCGCGGCCTGGTGGCCGACCCGTCGGCCGCGATCCACGCGCCGGCGTGCTACTCGACCGGTCCCGTCAACGGCATCATCACCGTGTACCAGGGCATGACGCCGATCCGTGTCGGCGCCGGTGGCACCGTCACCAACCCCTCGGCGCCGGCACCCGCGCCCTTCGTCGGCTACGTCGGCGGCGGCACCAGCAACCTGCACTTCCGCGGCAACACCTGGGCCTCGTCGAGCGCCTCGCTCGGGGGCACCCTGGGGAACTGCGCTGGCGGCCCGACGACCTGGGGCAGCTGGCTGACCTGCGAAGAAACCATCCTCGACTTCTCGGCCATCGGTGGCAAGAAGCACGGCTACGTGTTCGAGAGCGCGGCCGACCCTGCGCGGTCGATCGCCGACCCCATCGTCGAGATGGGCCGTTTTGCCCACGAGGCGGTGGCCATCGATCCGAGCAGCGGCTACGTCTACCTGACCGAAGACAGCCGCAACCTGTCCTCGTTCTACCGCTACAAGCCGGTCAACAGCGGCGGCGGCCTCGGCAGCCTGCACCAGGGCGGCACGCTGCAAGCCGCACGCATCGGCGCCATCGTGCGCCAGGCCAGGCCGAGCACGCTGGCCCAGGCCAACGACAGCGGCTTGCTCAACCCCGACGTCGGCGATGAGTACGCCCTCGAGTGGGTCGACATCCAAGACCCCGACAAGGGCCCCGAGGTCGTGACCGGTCAGCCGGGTGGCGTCAGCTTCGGCTTCATGTCGGGCCCGGCCTTCCAGGCCTTGAGCAGCGGCGGTGTGCGCATGAGCCGTGGCGAAGGCATCTGGTATTCGGCCGGTCGCATGTTCATCGTCGACACCGCCGCAGGCACCGATGGCAGCGGACGGGTCGGGCGCGGCGAGGGTGCCGTCTGGGAACTCGACCTGCGCACGGCGCCGATGTGCCTGCGTGCCGTGTTCGTGAGCGGCAACTCGGCCGCCGGCAACAACCCGGACAACGTCACGGTCAGCCCGCGCGGCGGCGTGCTGCTGTGCGAAGACGGCGGCTTCGGGGTGGGCGGCTCGCGCATGCTGGGCCTCGATGCAGCCGGCGAAGCCTACGTCTTCTGCCGCAACAACGTGCAACTCACCGCCGACGCCATCGGCGCTGCCGGCAAGATGGTGAACCCCGGCGACTACCGCGGCAGCGAATTCGCAGGCGCCTGCTTCGACCCGAAAGGGCTGGTGCTGTTCGCCAACATCCAGTCGCCCGGGATCACCTTCGCGATCAAGGGCCCGTGGAAGAAGGGCAACCTCTGAGGGCTACGACTTCAGGCGGTAACCCGTCTTGAAGATCCACGCCACCACGCCGAGCGACACCACCAGGAAGGCCGCCGTCATGCCCAGGCTCAGGGCCAGGCTGACGTCGGCCTGGCCGTAGAAGCTCCAGCGAAAGCCGCTGATCAGGTAGACGACGGGGTTCAGCAGGGCGACTTTCTGCCAGAACGGCGGCAGCATGTCGATCGAATAGAAGCTGCCGCCCAGGAAGGTCAGCGGCGTGACGATCAGCAGCGGCACCACCTGCAGCTTCTCGAAGCCGTCGGCCCAGATGCCGATAATGAAGCCGACCAGGCTGAAGGTGACGGCGGTGAGCACCAGGAACAGCAGCATCCAGCCCGGGTGCAGCACCTGCAGCGGCACGAACAGGCCCGCGGTGGCCAGGATGATCAGCGCCAGGATGATCGACTTCGTGGCCGCCGCGCCGACGTAGGCCAGCAGGATCTCGGCATACGACACCGGCGCCGACAGCAGCTCGTAGATGGTGCCGCTGAACTTCGGAAAGTAGATGCCAAACGAGGCGTTCGAGATGCTCTGCGTCAGCAGCGACAGCATGATCAACCCGGGCACGATGAAGGCGCCGTAGCTCACGCCGCCGACCTCGGGAATGCGCGAGCCGATGGCCGCACCGAAGACGATGAAATAGAGCGAGGTCGAGATGACGGGCGAGATGATGCTGCCCATCACGGTGCGCCAGGCCCGGGCCATCTCGAAGGCGTAGATCGCGCGAACGGCGTGCAGGTTCATCATGCCGCCTTGCGCTGCGAGACCAGGCTGACGAAGATGTCTTCGAGCGAGCTCTCGGTGGTGTGCAGGTCGCGGAAGGCGATGCCGGCTTCGGCCAGCGCCCTCAGCAGGTCGGCGATGCCACCGCGTTCGCCTTCGCGGCCGGCCTCGTAGGTGTACGTCAGCTCCAGCCCGCCCTTGCCGAGCGCCAGGTCGTAAGCCGCCAAGGCGGGCGGCAGCGCGGGCAAGGCTTGCTGCAGCTGCAACGCCAGCTGCTTCTTGCCGAGCTTCTGCATCAGTGCGGCCTTCTCCTCGACCAGGATCAGCTCGCCCTTCAGGATCACGCCGATGCGGTCGGCCATCTCCTCGGCCTCTTCGATGTAGTGGGTGGTCAGGATCACCGTCACGCCGGTGTCGCGCAGGCCGCGCACCAGGTTCCACATGTCGCG
>JAABTC010000215.1 GCA_011390055.1 Burkholderiales bacterium
TGCGGCAAGGCCCATGTCAGAGGAACAGTTGCAGCGTGTAGTGCACCAGCTCGAGCGGCAATGCCGTAACGTCCCTCCCAGCTACAGGCCCGACGACATGAAGGCTTGATCTGCTCAACCCCGCGCCATGCGCGCACACAGATCGAACGCCGCGCGCAACCCCTCGATCCGCGCCACGCCGCGTCCGGCAATGTCGAAGGCACTCCCGCTGGCCGGCGTGGCCACCGGCACCGGCAGGCCGCCGTGCAGCGTGACGCCGCTCTCGAAGCCCATCAGTTTCATCGCGATCTGGCCCTGGTCGTGGTACATCGAGACCACGGCGTCGAAGTCGCCGCGGCGCGCGGCGATGAAGACGGTGTCGGGCGAGTAGGGGCCGCGGGCGTCGAGGCCGGCGCGTTGCAGGGCCTTCACGGCCGGCTCGATCACCTCGATCTCTTCCTGCCCGATCGAGCCGCCATCGCCGGCGTGCGGGTTCAGGCCCGAGACGGCGATGCGCGGTGCCGCGACGCCGGCCTGCTTCAGCGCGCGGTCGATGATGCGCACCGCTTCGCCGATCGCGTGCTCGTTGATCAACGCGGCCACCTCGCGCAGCGGCACGTGCGAGGTCACGCGGGAGGTCCACAGGTCCCCGGTGATGTTGAACTCGCAGACGAAGCCCGGCACGCGCCAGCGCTGTGCCATCCAGCGCAGCTCGTCTTCTTCGTCCAGGCCGCCCAGGCGCAGGGAGTGCTTGTTGAAGGGCGCGAAGATGATGCCCTGCACGGCGGCGCGGGTCACCGCGTCGGCGGCGATCTCGAGCGAGCGCATCGCGCAAGCACCCGAAGCGGCGTTGGAGGTGCCGATCTCCGGCGCCGCACCGCCGAGCGTGTCGTAGGGCAGCCAGCCGATGCGCCCGGGCGGCACCGGCGCATCGGGCGATTCGACGCGGGTCAGCGGCAGCTCCACGCCGGCGATGCGCGAGCCCGAAGCCAGCGCCGCCGGGTCGGCGACGAGCAGCAGCTCGGCCGCGTCGCGCACGTTCGCGTTGGCGAGCAGCTTGCACGCCATCTCGGGACCGACGCCACTCGGGTCGCCGAGCAAGATCGCCAACCTGGACATCACTGGCCTTCCGCCTTGATGTTCGCGTCGCGCACCAGCTTGCCGTAGCGCTCGAACTCGGCCTTGTTCATCTCGCCGAACTGCTCCGGGCTCATCAACTGGATCTCGCCGCCCAGGCCCTTGATGCGCGCCTGCACGTCGGGCAGCTTCAACGCCGCCGTGAGTTCGGCGGCCAGCCTGTCGACCACCGGGCGCGGCGTGCCCGCGGTCACGTACATCGCGTACCAGGTCTGGATGTCGGCGCCCGTCACGCCAGCCTCTGCCAGCGTCGGGACGTCGGGCAGTTCAGCGCTGCGCTGCGGGGTCGTGACCGCCAGCGGCCGGAACTTGCCGCCCTTGATCTGGCCCATCGCCGAACTGGTGGTGTCGAACATCATTTCCACCTGTCCGCCGATGATGTCCAGATGCGCCTGCGCGCTGCCCTTGTAGGGTACGTGAGTCGCCTTCGTGCGCGTGGCCAGGTTGAACGCTTCGCCGACGATGTGCTGCGTGCTGCCGATGCCCGAGCTGGCGTAATTGAGCGTGCCCGGCCTGGCCTGCATGGCCGCCAGCAGCTCCCGGACGTTGTTGTACGGCGAGGTCGAGGAAACCACCAGCACGTTGGGCACCACCGCCACCAGGCCCAGCGGCTGCAGGTCCTTGAGCGGATCGAACTTGAGCTTGAGCAGGTGCGGAGCGACCGCCTGGCCGGTGTTGGTGGCCAGCAGCAGCGTCGCGCCGTCGGGCGCGGCCTTGGCCGTCATTTCGGCGGCGATGGTGTTGCTCGCGCCCGGCCGGTTCTCGACCGTGATCGTCTGCTTGAGTGCCGGGCCCATCTTCTCGGCCAGCAGGCGCGCCAGGATGTCGGTGCCGCCGCCCGCCGAGGCACCGACCATGATGCGCAGCGGCTTGTCGGGCCAAGCCTGGGCTTGCGCCGGTGCGATCCACGCGGCAAGGGCGGCGCCGGCAACCAGCCAGCTGGCCAGGGCGAGCACGCTGCGACGCGCGCGGGGAGAGTTGGTGGACATGGGATGTTCCTTGGTCAGGTGGGCTGTGACAGCGCAGCGTAGTGGCTCGGTCCATGTCATTCCAATGCGCATTCGAGAAGTGCCGATAATCTTTTCGGCATGACCCGCACCCCCCACCGCGCCAAGCCACTGGCCGACGAGCCCGCCTGGCTGCGCTTGCGCACGCGCCAGTTGCTGTTGGTGGCGCACCTGGGGCGCGAAGGCCACCTCGGGCGCGCCGCCGCGGCCATGGGCATCAGCCAGCCTGCGGCCACGCGGCTGCTGCAGGAGATGGAGGACACGCTGGACTGCGTGCTGTACGAGCGTGGGGCGCGCGGCATGCGGCCGACCACCGGCGGCGAGGTGCTGCTGCGCTACGCCCGCCAGGTGCTCAACGATTTCGGTGCGGCGCGGCGCGAGCTGGCATCGCTGGCCGCCGGGCTGCACGGCTTGCTGCGCGTGGGCTCGGTGCCCAGCGCACTGCCGCCGCTGCTGGCGCCGGTGCTGGCCGAGTTCAAGGCGCGCCACGCCCGCGTGGCGGTGGCCATCGAGGTGGCCACCAGCGACGTGATGCTGCTGCAGTTGGGCCGCGGCGAGGTCGACCTGATGCTCGGCCGCTTGCTCGAGGGCCACCACGACGACGAGTACCACGCGCTGCCGGTGCTCGACGAGCCGCAGGTGGTGGTGGCACGCGGGGGTCACCCGGTGGCCGCCGCCGACCCGCTGACGCTGCGCGAGCTGGCGCGCTGGCCCTGGGTGGTGCAGCCGCCCGGCTCGCCGCAGGCCAGCCGCTTCACCGCGATGATGCGCGAGGCCGGCGTGCACCGGCGGCTCGACGTCACCGAGACCGCGTCGACCGTCGCCACCACGGCGCTGCTCGAGGCGAGCGACATGCTGGCGGTGATGCCGGCCGCGCTGGCCGCGCACTACGCGCGGCTGGGCGTGCTGCAGGTGCTGCCGCTCGCGCTGCCCCTGCGCGTGCCCGACGTGCACCTGGTGTGGCGCCGCGCGCGGGAGCTTTCGGCGCCGGCTGCGGCGTTTCGCGACATGGTGCTGGCGCACCGCGCTGCGGTTGCGGCCGCCGCTGCGCCTGCCGCTACGGCCCGCCCATCGCCCAGCGCGGCAGCCAGGTCGTGATCGCCGGCACGTAGGTGATCAGCAGCAGCGTGACGACCAGCGGCACGTAGTACGGCAGCATCTCGCGCAGCACTTCCTTCATCTGCACCTTGGCGATGTCGGCCACCAGGAAGAGGGCCAGGCCCATCGGCGGCGTCAGCAGGCCGATCATCAGGTTGAACACCACCACCATGCCCAGGTGAACCGGGTCGACGCCGGCGGCGATCAGCGGCTTGGCGATGATCGGCGCGATGACCAGGATGGCCGTGGTGCTGTCCAGGAACATGCCCACCACCAGCAGCAGCAGGTTGACCAGCAGCAGCAGCACCCAGGGCTCTTTCGAGATCGACAGCATGGCCTGCGTGAGCTGCTGCGGCACGCCTTCCACCGACAGCACCCAACCAAAGAGCGCCGCGACGGCGACGATCAACAGGATGGCCGCCGACGCGCCGAGGGTTTCGACCGCCGCGGCGCGCACGCCGGCCCAGGTCAACTCGCGGTAGAACAGGCCGCTGATCAGCATCGCGTAGGCGACCGTCACCGCGGCGATCTCGGTGGGCGTGAAGAAGCCGGCCAGCATGCCTGCGATCAGGATCAGCGGCGCCGCGATCGCCGGCGCGGCGGGCTTGAAATCGCGCCACAGCTCGGCCGCACTCGGCCAGCGCGCGGCGCGCGGGTAGCCGCGCCGCAGCGCCAGCCAGGCCGTCATCGCCATCAGCATCGCCACGCACAGCAGTCCCGGCAGGATGCCGCCCAACAACAACTGGATCACCGAGGCACCGGTGACGGTGCCGTAAATGATGAGCGGGATGCTGGGAGGAAAGATCGGGCCGACGATGGCCGACG
>JAABTC010000216.1 GCA_011390055.1 Burkholderiales bacterium
TGGCCGCCCGACAACACCGTGCCCAGTTCGCCGATGAGCGTGTCGTAACCCATGGGCAAAGCGTCGATCTCGTCGCTCACAGCGGCCACGCGAGCGCATTGCTGCACCCAGGCCAGGTCGGGTTCGGGGCTGAAGAAGCTGATGTTGTCGGCCACGCTGCCCGAGAACAGCGGCTCGTCCTGCATCACCACACCCACTTGATCACGCCAGGCGCGCAGGCCCAGGCGCGACAGCGGCACACCCCCGGCCAGCACCTGGCCCGAGGTGGGCGCGTGGATGCCCAGCATCAGCTTGATGAGCGTGGACTTGCCACCACCCGAAGGCCCGACGATGGCCACCGACTCGCCCGCCTCGATGCGCAGGCTCACGTGCTGCAGCACCTCGGGCTCGCCGTCGGCATAGCGGAAGCTGACGTCGCGGAACTCGATGTCGGCGCCCTCCAGCGCGGCCGACGCCGCGTCGGGCTCGGGCGCGGTGAGCACGATGTCGGCCAGGCGTTCGGCCTGCAGGCCCAGCATCTTCAGCTCGACCGCCTTGTCCACCAGCGCGCTCACGCGCGCGGCGAAGGTCTCCTTGTAGGCGAAGAAGGCGAACAGCATGCCCAGCGTGAACCGGCCCTCCATCACCAGCCAGGCGCCGATCCAGATGACGGCCACGCGTTCCAGGCCGAACAACAGCCGATGCAACACCGCCGCCCACAGCTCCAGCCGGCGCACGGCGATCTGCGCGTTCATGGTGTCGACCACCATGCTGGCAAAGCGCGACTGACGGTCGGCCTGCGCGTTGAACAGCTTGATGGCCAGCACGCCGCGCACCGACTCGAGGAAGTGGCTGCCCTGGCGCGCGTCGAAGACCAGCGCCTGCTCGGTGGATTCGCGCAGCGGCCGGTAGAAGGCCCAGCGCAGCAGCGCATACAGCGCCACGGCAGTCAGGGCCACGGCGCTGAGCGTCAGGCTGTACAGCGCCATCATGGCCAGGGTCAGCAGCACCAGCGCGCCGTCGAGCACGGCTTCGATGAAGTGCGTGGTCAGCGCCTTCTGGATCTGCTGCACCGAGCCGAAGCGCGACCAGATGTCACCCAGCTGGCGCTTCTCGAACCAGTCCACCGGCAGGCGCAGCAGGTGCGCGAAGACGTTGACCAGCCACTGCAGGTTGAGCGTGGCCGACAGCACCAGCACCGCCCATGAGCGCGCCGCGGCGGTCAGGGTCTGCACCAGCACCAGCAGCGTGAAGCCCACCCCCAGCGTGAAAAGCAGGTCGCGGTCAGCGCCCACCAGCACGCCGTCCACCACCCATTGCATGAAGAAGGGGCTGAGCAGCACGAAGGCCTCCAGCGCCAGCGCCAGCGCCAGCACCTGCGCCAGCGAGCGCTTCAGGCCGCTCACCGGCCCCATCAAGGCGCGCAACGACACCTTGCGGCGCTGCTCGGCCGGGGCAAAGCCGTGGGCCGGGTGCAGCTCGAGCGCCACGCCACTGAAGCTGCGCGACAGCTGCTCGGCGCTGACCTGGCGCACGCCATGCGCCGGGTCGTGGATCAGTGCGCCATCCCCGCGCAGGGCGACGAGCACGACGAAGTGGTTCATGTCCCAGTGCAGGATGCAGGGCAACTGCAGCTGCGGCAGCTCGTCGAGCTCGGCGCGCACGGCGCGCGCGCTCAAGTGCAGGGTGTCGGCCATGCGCACCAGATCGGTCAAGGTGGCGCCCTTGAGCGAGATCGAGAAGCGCTGACGCAGGCTGGCCAGATCGATGTGCAGGCCATGGGCGCCGGCCACCATGCCCAGGCAGGCCAGGCCGCACTCGGCCGCCTCGGTCTGCAGGATCAGGGGAACGCTGGGTCGGCCCCAGCCCAGACGCAGGCCTTGCGACAACGCGTCGGCACCCGTCAAACCCGGCTCCTCAGACCGAGCAGCGGCTCGAACAGCCACTCGATCAGCCGGCGGCGCTCCAGCAGTACATCAGCCTGAAGACGCATGCCGGCGACCAGGGGCAGGGGGACCGGGCTGCTGTCCAGCGCCACGGTGATGCGGAACAAGGGCTCGCCGCTGCCGGCCACGGGCAGCGCCAACGCCGCCAGCTCGCTGGCCGCCAACGGCGTGGGCGAAACGCGCAGCACATGCCCGGGCTGGTGTCCAAACTTCTGGTAGGCGAAGGCTTCGAAGCGCATGCGCACCGCCTGCCCCGGCCGTACGAAGCCGATGGCGCTGGACGGCGCGTACAGCTGCGCCTGCAGCGTGGCGCCCTCGGGCACCAGCGTGGCCAGGGCCGAGGCCGGCGTGACGCTCTGCCCGATCTCGGCAAGCAGTGTGCTCACCGTGCCGCTGCGCGGCGCCACCACGACCAGATGCTGCGCCGCGTCCTGCTCGGCGGCCTCGCGTTCCAGCTGCGCCAGGTCGCGGTCCAGGCCGCCCACGACGCTGCCCGCGAGCAGGGGCAACGCGCCCAGCTCGCCCTCCAGTTCGGCGCGTTCGCGCGCCAGCGCGCCCCGCTGACGCGCCAATGCCTGGGCCGCCGCGCGCAGGCCCAGCAGCTCTTCGGACTTGGCTTGCGTCTGCGCCGGCGATATGAACTGCTCAGCCTGCAAGGCCTCCAGACGCGCCAGCGCCTGCTGTGCCAGCTGCAGCCGTTGCTGCTGCAGCGCCAGTTCGGCGTCGGCCTGCGCCAGTTCAGCCTGCAGGCTTTGCAGACGTCCGCTGAGCGCCGCACGCCGCGTCTGGGCCAGGGCCTGCTGCGCGCGCGCGGCGTCACCCAGACTGCGCCGCCGATCATCCAGGCTGCGCCGCACCTGCGCCTGCACCGCGCTGGCCAGCAGCGGGCGCTCCAGCGCAATAACGAAGAGGACCTCACCGGCGCGCACTGCCTGGCCCTCGCCGACACGGCGTTCGAGCACCGTGCCGGGCGCCGCAGGCAACAGGCGGATGAGCCCGAGGTCGGGCACGACCACGCCGCTGGCCGAAGCCTTGCGCGTGTACTCGGCAAGCGTCAGGAAAGCCGCTGCAGCCAAGGCCACCGCCAGCACACCGGCGGTGATCCAACTCAACGCCAGCGGACGCTGCAACTGCACCCCGCCCAGCCACGACTGGCGCTGTGCAGCCAGGGCCTCCGGTCGGAAAAGGGTGCGCTGATCAGACATGCATAAAAAGGCGGGCGGCTTGCGCCAGCCCGCCAACGCCTCGGTCCCGGAGGGATCGTTCCCGCGGCGCAAACAAGAGGGTGCGGGTGATCAGGCCCAGCCACCCTTGGGCGCATCGGGCGTGCTCGTGTCAGTGGCAATCCAGCCGCCCTTGGGCGCGCCGCCGGCCACCTGCCTCAGCTGCTGAGCTTGCAGCTCGACGGGACAACCGCGAACCGGCTGCGCTGAGACGGCGGCGGCCTTGGACGAGGTAGCCCTACGGACAAAACGGCTCAAGGAGAAGGTCATGGCGCGGCTCCAGGTTGAAAAGTCGTGCACAACTGCACGCATTCCCCCATTTGATCAGGCCGCCGCCCTACCGTTAACTGTCAGTTCTTACAGGGGGCTCAGTCGATGAGTCCCATCCGAAGTGCCTTAAGCACCGCCTGCTGCTTGTTGACGCAGCCCAGCTTGTGCATGGCGTTGGTCACGTGGAACACGACTGTGCGCTCGCTGATACCGAGCACTGCACCCACTTCCCAGGCAGTCTTGCCATCCATCGTCCAGCGCAGCGCGTCCAGCTCGCGGGGCGTGAGATTGGGGCGCTCGGGCTGCTGGGCCTGCGGCAGCAGCAGCCGCAGCGCGGTGTCCTGGGCGTGGACGGCGAACAACTGCAGGTCTGCCACCAGACGCTGCAACTCTTCGCCGTCGGTCGGCAAGGGTTCCTCACGGTCGACCCCGAGCAGGAAGTGCTTGCCATCGGGCAGATGCAGCGCCATCGCGATGCCGGTGCGGTAGCCGAAGCGCGCCTGGTGTTCCCACAGTTCGCCCTGGCCGCGCTCGACGTAGGTCTCCTGGTCCCAGACGATGGGCACACTCTGGCGCCGGCAATGCTGCATCACGGGGTCACTGCGCTGCATCACCGGGTCGA
>JAABTC010000217.1 GCA_011390055.1 Burkholderiales bacterium
CACTGCTGGCGGCCGTCAGGGGCCTGGAACTGGTCAAGCCCGAGCGGCCCGACGAATGTTGCGGCTTCGGCGGCACCTTCTCGGTCTACGAGGAGCCGGTCTCGGCCAAGATGGGCTACGACAAGGTCGCCGACCACCACGGCGCAGGCGCCGAGTACGTCGTCTCGCCCGACATGTCGTGCGTGATGCACCAGAAGGGCTGCGCCCAGCGCCAGGGCCTGGCGCTGAAGTTCATCCACATCGCCCAGGTGTTGAACGGGGCACGCGCATGAACCGGGTCGACCACGCCGAGGCTTCGTCGAAATTCATCGCCGCGAAGGACCACGCCGATTTTCATGACAAGCGGCTGTGGGACCTGCGCAAGAAGCGCGACGGCGAAAGCGAAGCGCTGCCCGAGTGGGAAGAGTTGCGCCGGCTGGCCTCGGCGATCAAGGAACATGCGCTGACCCACCTGGGCGATTACCTGCTCGAATTCGAGCGCAATGCCCAGGCCAACGGCGCCATCGTGCACTGGGCCCGCGACGCCGCCGAACACAACCAGATCGTGTTCGACATCATGGCATCGCAGCAGGCGAGGCTGCTCGTCAAAAGCAAGTCGATGCTGACCGACGAATGCGAGATGCGGCCCTTCCTCGAAAACCGAGGCATCGAGATCATCGAAACCGACCTCGGCGAGCGCATCCAGCAGCTCGACGACGAACCGCCCAGCCACATCGTGGTGCCCGCGGTGCACAAGCTGCGCACCGACGTGGCCGAAGTCTTCGGCCGCACCATCGGCACCGACCCGGCCAACCACGACGTGCCCTACCTGGCCGAGAGCCAGCGCCGGCACACCCGGCCGTACTACCTGAAGGCGCATGCCGGCATGACCGGGGCCAATTTCGCGATCGCCGAGACCGGCAGCGTCGTGGTCTGTACCAACGAGGGCAATGCCGACCTGAGCGTGCACCTGCCGCCGCTGTACATCGCCTCGATCGGGATCGAGAAGGTGATTCCGAAGACCGAGCACCTCGGGGTCTTCGTTCGCATGCTTTCGCGCAGCGCGCTGGGCTCGCCAATCACCCAGATCACCTCGCACTTCCGCAGGCCGCGGCCGGGCACCGCAATGCACATCGTGCTGGTCGACAACGGCCGCTCCGAGCGCCTGGGCATGCAGGACTTCTGGTCCTCGCTGAAGTGCATCCGCTGCGGCGCCTGCATGAACACCTGCCCGGTCTACCGGCGCAGCGGCGGCCTGAGTTACGGCTCGACCTATTCGGGCCCGATCGGCGTGATCATCGACCCGAGCTTCAACCTGCGCAAATACAGCTCGCTGCCCTTTGCCTCCACGCTCAACGGCAGTTGCACCAATGTCTGCCCGGTGAAGATCGACATCCACGAGCAGATCTACAAGTGGCGCCAGATCATCGCCGAGCGACACCAGTTGCCGATGGTCAAAAAGGAAGCGATGCGCCTGGCCGGCAAGGTGCTGTCGAGCCCGAAGCTGTACCGCGCCGCGGTCGAAGCAGCAGCCGCCGGCATCGAACACCTGCCACGCTCGCTGGTCTACAACCCGTTCAACGCCTGGGGCCGTCAACGCGAGGTGCCGACCGCGCCGCGCTCGACCTTCCGCCAGTGGTACCTCGCACACCGCGGCGTCAAGAACCCATGAGCAGCCGCAACCTGATCCTCGACCGCGTGCGTCGCAACCAGCCCGCGCCGCGGCCGGCACCCGAGCTGCCTGACTTCGACAGGCCGCTCGCCGCGCCGCTCGCTGCGTTCACCAGGGCTCTGGCCCGCATGGGCGGCGTGGTGGTCGAGGCACCAGCGGCCCAAAGCCTGGAGGCGCTGATCCGGGAACGTTTTCCGCAGGCCCGTGTGATCTGCTCGGCCACGGCGGAAGTCAGTGGCACGCGCGACGTGCGGACCGTGCGCCATCCGGCCGACCTCCACGACGTCGACGTGGGTGTGGTGCGCGCGGTGTTCGGCGTTGCCGAAACCGGCTCGGTCGCGTTGAGCGAGCGCGAGTTCGGGGTCAACGCGCTGGGCTTCCTGTCGCAACACCTGGTGGTGCTGCTCGACCCGACGACGATCGTGTCGAACCTGCACCACGCCTATTCGAAGCGCGACTTCTTCAATGCTGCCTACGCGGTCCTGATGACCGGGCCAACGGCCACGGCCGACATCGAAGGCGTGCTGATCCGCGGTGCCCAGGGCATCCGCACCCTGACCGTGGTGCCGGTGGCCCCCGACGCCACGCAAGCGTTCCCGCCCATCACCCCAACGCGGAACACGCCATGACGCGGTGGGTCTCAGGCGTGGACCCCGTCCACCAATTGCTGCAGCCCGACCGGGTCGGTGATGCGGATCTGCCGGTTGCGAACGAAAAGCAGGCCCTCGGCCTGGAACTTCGAGAAGCTGCGGCTCACGGTCTCGAGGGTCAGGCCGAGGTAGCTGCCGATCTCCTCGCGGCTCATCCGCAGAACCACGGTCGAGGCCGAGAAGCCGCGTGCTTCCAGGCGGTGGGTCAGGTTGAGCAGGAAGGCGGCCAGGCGCTCCTCGGCGTACATGCTGCCCAGCAGCAGCATCACGCCCTGGTTGCGCACGATTTCGTGGCTCATGATCTTGTGGAACTGCGCCTGCAGCGAAACCACCTCGTGCGACAGCGCTTCGAGCTCGGGATAGGGAATCACGCAGACCTGCGAATCTTCGAGGGCCACGGCGTCGACCGCATGCTGCCCCGATGCGATGCCGTCCAGCCCGATCAACTCGCCGCCCATCTGGAAGCCAGTGACCTGGTCGCGGCCGTCCGGGTGTGCCAGGGAAGTCTTGAAAAAACCGGTCCAGACCGCGTACACCGCCTCGAACGGGCTGCCACTGCGGTACAGCACCGCTCCCCGCGGAAGCCTGCGCCGCGACGACACGAGCCGGCGGTCGATGTAATCGAGCTCGGTCTTGGTCAGGCCCACGGGCAGGCAGATCTCACGCAGGTTGCAACTCGAGCAGGCCGTGCCGCAGCTACCGACGTGAAAGGGGCGAAAGAGGGATTGATCCATGGAGGTGTCGTGATCAAGGTCAACCGTACCACTGCAGCGTGCGCGACACGTGACGCGGATCATATGCAGCACGCCGCGCTTGCAATGCGGGAAGTCCCTTGGTGAGCCGCGCCCATACCGCGCTGGCGCGAGAACTTGCCGCCTTCATCCCGGCGGAACGTCTGGTCACCGACCCGCTGCGTCGGCTCGCCTGGGGCGCCGACGCCAGCTTCTACCGCCTGGTGCCGGAGCTGGTGGTGGTGGCCGAAACCGAGGCCGAGATCCGGCGCCTGATCGAGTGCTGCGCCCGCCGTCACGCGCCGCTGACCTTTCGCGCCGCCGGCACCAGCCTGTCGGGCCAGGCCCTCAGCGACTCGGTGCTGGTGTTGCTCGGCGACGGCTGGCGCAAGCTCGAGGTCAGCGCCGATGCACAGACGATCACGCTGCAGCCCGGCGTGATCGGCGCGGCGGCCAACCGGCGGCTGGCACCGCTGGGCCGCAAGATCGGCCCCGACCCGGCCTCGATCGACACCGCCATGATCGGCGGCATCGCCGCCAACAATGCCAGCGGCATGTGCTGCGGCACCGCGCAGAACAGCTACCACACCCTGGCCGGCATGCGCATCGTGCTGGCCGACGGCACGGTGGTCGACAGCCGCGATCCGGCCAGCCGCGCCGCGTTCGCGAAGCTGCGCCCCGCGCTCGCGCTCGGCCTGTCCGAGTTGGCACGCAGAACGCGTGAAGACGCGCCCCTGGCCGCCCGCATCCGGCACAAGTTCCGCATCAAGAACACCACCGGGTACAGCCTGAACGCCCTGGTCGATTTCAGCGATCCGGTGGACATCCTGATGCATCTGCTGATCGGCTCGGAGGGCACGCTCGGCTTCATCAGCGAAATCATGTACTTCACGGTCGAGGACCATGCGCACAAGGCCAGCGCGCTGATCCTGTTCGATCATCTGGAAACCGCGTGCGAGGCGGTGACCCTGCTCGAGCACAGTCCCGTCGCAGC
>JAABTC010000218.1 GCA_011390055.1 Burkholderiales bacterium
TGGGTTGCTTTCTCGAAGGCTCGACGATCATCCTTGTGGTGCTGCCCGTCATGTTGCCGACTGCGGTCGCGCTTGGCATCGATCCGGTGCACTTCGGCGTGGTGGCCGTGTTCAACATCATGCTGGGTCTCGTGACCCCCCCCTACGGACTGTTGTTGTTCATGATGGCCAAGATCGCGGACGTCAGCCTGGCCGGCTTGGTCCGCGAGGTGATGCCCTTCCTTGCTGTGATGGTCGCTGCTCTGGCAGTGATCACGCTTCTGCCTGACTTTGTGCTTTACCTTCCGCGACTGGCCGGCTACAAGGGCTGAAGTAGGCAGGAGACGAGCGCCGATCGGGCATCGCGTCAACGAGCGCGCAAAGCCCCTTTTCTGCCCAGCACCCGGCCCAACAACGGCGTCAGCCAAATCAGCAGCGTCAAGGCACCCAGGGTGCCGGCGATCGGCCGCTCGAAAAAGGCCAGAAAGTTGCCGTCGGCCTTGACCAGGCTCGAGAAGAAGTGCTCTTCGAGCATCGTGCCGAGCACCACGCCGAGGATCGTCGGTGCGATCGGGAAACCCCAGCGCTCCATGAAGAAGGCCGCGACGCCGGCCACCAGCATCACGATCACGCCGAACAGGCTGTTGTTGATGGCGAAGCTGCCGACGATGCAGAACAGCAGGATCAGCGGCATCAGCACGGTGGCGGGGATGCGCAGGATGCGCTTGGCCACCTTGATCGCGGCCCAGCCGAGCGGCAGCATCAGCAGTTGCGCCAGCACGAAGACGATGAACACGGCGTAGATGTTCTGCGGGTTCTCGACGAAGAGCATCGGCCCCGGGTTCATGTTCTTCATGTACAGCACGCCGATGGCGATGGCGGTGATCGAGTCGCCGGGAATGCCGAACACCAGCGCCGGGATCCACGCCCCACCGAGCGCCGAGTTGTTGGCCGCACCCGATTCGACGATGCCCTCGACGTGGCCAGTGCCGAACTTCTCCGGCTCTTTGGAGAACTTCTTGGCCATCGCGTAGGACATCCAGGCCGCGATGTCGGCACCCGCCCCCGGAAGCGCGCCGACCAGGGTGCCCAAAGCCGAGCCGCGGAACAGTTGCAGCGGGTACTTCTTGATCAAGGCCCACATGCCGGCAAACACGTTGCCGAACGGTCGGTCGACGACCATCACCGGCTTGTCGACGCGGCTGGCAAAGCGCAGCACCTCGGAAATTGCGAACATGCCGATCATCAGCGGGATCAGCGAGATGCCGCCGGTGAGCTCGGCGTTGCCGAAGGTGTAGCGCGGCGCGCCGGCCGGGTTGTCGAGGCCGACGCAGGCGATCAGCAGGCCCAGCAGCAACGAAACGATGCCTTTCAGCGGGTCGGTGCCGGCGATGAAGATCGCGCACGTGAAGCCGAGCACCACGAGCCAGAAGTACTCGAACGAGCTGAACTTCAGCGCCACCTCGGCGAGTGCCGGCGCAGCGAAGACCAGCACCATCACCCCGAAGATGCCGCCGAGCACCGAGAACACCAGGCCCGCGCCGAGTGCCAGTTCGGCTTGGCCCTTCTTGGTCATCAGGTAGGCCTCGTCGGCGTAGGCCGCCGATGCGGGCGTGCCCGGCATGCGCAGCAGCGCGCTCGGAATGTCGCCCGCGAAGATCGCCATCGCGGTGGCCGTGACGATCGCCGCCACGGCCGGCACCGGCGCCATGAAGAAGGTGACCGGCACCAGCAACGCGGTGGCCATGGTCGCGGTGAGGCCCGGGATGGCGCCGACGAAGAGGCCGTAGATCGCCGACAGCAGGATCACCAGCAACACATAAGGTTCGAACACCAGCCCGAAGGCGGCGGTAACAGCATCCATCGGCGGCCCCGTGTCAGCCTGTCAGTAGAAGGGGCGTAGAACGCCCCAAGGCAATGGCACGCGCAGCAGCTTGTAGAACGCGAGATGCACGACGACCGTGCCGGCCAGCGCCCAAAGCACGGCGTGCGACAGCTTCACCCGCAAGGCCAGGAACGTGGTGACCAGGCACAGCGGCGCCACGATCAGGAAGCCCACGCGCTCGGCCAGCACGATGTAGCCGACGACCGCACCGATGATCACCAGCGAGCTGCCGAAGTGTTCGCCGCGCGGGGCGTCGGCGCCGCGCGCAGTGTAGGCATGCGCGCGCAGGCTGCGCGCCACCAACGCCAACGCGCAGATCAGCAGCCCCGCGCCCACCAGCATCGGCAGGAAGCCGGCACCGAGCTTCTGTCCGGGCACGTTCGGGAACGCGCGCGCCGAGACCATCACGGCCCCGCCGAGCAGGGCCAGCGCCAAGCCGGCCCAGCGGTCGGTGCGTCGCACGCGAAAGAGCCTGCTCTGCCTGCTTCGCCTACTTCGCGATGCCCACAGCCGTCATCACGGCCTTCATGTCGGCGTCGGCCTTGGCCATGAAGCTCGCAAACTCGGTCGAGCCGCCCCACAGCAGGCCGAAGCCGCGCTGGGCCATGAAGTCCTTGTACTCCTTGCTGTCGTAGGCCTTCTTGACCGAGGCTTCGAGCCGTGTGGCCACTGCCGGCGGCAGGCCCTTGGGCGCCGCGATGCCGCGCCAGGCGCCGGTGGCCCAGTCGGAACCGGTCGCCTCCTTCAGCGTCGGCACGTTCGGGAACAACGCGGCACGCGAGCTGGCCATCACCGCCAGCGACTTGACCTTGCCGGCATCGATCAGCGAGCGGGCCTCGGGCAACGACACTGGCGCGAACTCGACGCCGCCGGCGACCAGGTCCTGCAGGCCCGGCGCGGCGCCGTTGGACGGCACCCAGGGCACGGTGGCCGGGTCGACCTTGGCGTCGCGCAGCCAGCCGGCCAGCGCCAGGTGCCAGATGCCGCCCTGCCCGGTGCCCGAGGCCTTGAACTTGCCGGGGTTGGCCTTGATCGCGGCCAGCGCGTCGCCGACGGTCTTGTACGGCGAATCGGCACGCACCTGGAAGCCGGCCGGGTCGAGGTTGACCAGCGCGATCGGTGTGTAGCTGGTCGGGTTCAGCTCGGTCAGCTTCTGGTGGTGCATCATCGCGATCTCCACCGTGATCATGCCGATGGTGTAGCCGTCGGGCGCGGCGCCGGCGATGGCCGAATGGCCCACCACGCCCGAGCCGCCGGTACGGTTGACCACGTTGACCGGCTGACCGAGGTCCTTCTCCATCAGGTTGCCGATCATGCGGGCCACCGCATCGGTGCCGCCGCCGGCGCCCCAGGGCACGATCAGCGTGATCGGCCGGTCGGGGTAGGTTTGCGCCGAGGCAGCGCCCAGGCCGAGCGACAACGCAAGCAGGGCGAGTGCGCGGCGGGTGATCAAGGGGCGATGAAGCGTCACGTAAGTCTCCAGGTTGACGGTGTCGTCACATCCTGCCTGCCGGATCGCCAGCGACAATCGGGGAAACCCATTGCATCAGCCTCACGCGCCTGCTCCGCCGCACTCCGATGAAGACAGCCCATCCGCGCCTCGCCCTGTTCGACGCCGACGAACCTGCGCCGCCGAGCTTGCCGGTCTGCGACCATTACTGCGGCATCGAGAGCCGCATGCGCAAGAGCCTCGAACTGCAGGCCGAACTCGGCCCGGTGTTCGACATCACGCTCGATGCCGAAGACGGCGCGCCGGTGGGCGGCGAGACGGAGCATGCCCACCTGATCGCTGCCATGCTCGGCAGCAGCGGCAACCGCTTCGGCCGCGTTGGCGTGCGGCTGTTGCCGGTCGACCACCCGCGCTTCGGCGACGTCGCCGCGACCGTGCTGCGCTCGGCCCGTGCGCCGGCCTACCTGATGCTGCCGAAGGCGCGCGGCGTGAACGACGTCGACCGCGCCGCGGAGGCACTGGCGTCGATGGGCGGCGCCGGCGTGCCGCTGCATGCACTGATCGAAACCCATGGCGCGCTGCAACAGGTGGCGGCGATGGCGGCGCACCCGCGCATCGAGTCGCTTTCCTTCGGCCT
>JAABTC010000219.1 GCA_011390055.1 Burkholderiales bacterium
CGATGCCGGTCGACGAAGTAGATGCGGCTGGCTCCAGGCCCGTGGATCGCCGGAATGTGCAGCTCCATCGGCGCCACCTGCACCGGCACGTCCCAGGCGCCGAGTGCGAGCACCCGGGCGTGCGCCGATGCGGCGTCGCGCACGCGCAGGGCGAGCGCCGAAAGCTGCGGCGTGGCCGGCGCCGCCAGCGTGCCGGCATGGGCATTGACGACCACATTCATGCCGCCCTGGCGGTACAGCATCACCTCCCGCGAACGGTGGCGGGCCACCAGGCGGAAGCCCATCTGCTCCAGCACCTGGCCGAGGGCCTGGGGTTGTGCGGTGGCGTACTCGAGGTACTCGAGGCCCTCCAGGGCGAGCGGATTCGCGCCGTCGTCCTGCACTTCGCGGGCGGTGGTGGTGTTCATTTGGGGAGGTCTCCTCGCAGCCGCCAAAATGTACGAACCAGTACCTTCTGGCGTGATCGGTTCAAGGGCCGGGCTGTTTCCGCACGAAACGCACCACCATGTCCACCACGCTGTCGCGCCGTGCGCCGATGGCGCGCGGGCTGTCGACATCGCGCTGGAAGATCAGCGCGAAGGTGTGGCGGTTGGCGACATTGAAGAAGCACAGTGCACTGATCGACATGTGCAGGTCGATCGGGTCGAGGTTGCGCCGGAACACGCCGGCCTTCACGCCGCGCTCGTAGACCTCGCGCACTGCGCTGATGACGGGCACGTTCAGGCGCTGGATGCTCTTGCTCTGCGCCAGGTACTCGCCGCGGTGGATGTTCTCGTTCATCACCAGCCGCACGAAATCCGGATTGCCCAACTGGTAATCGAAGGTGAAGCCGACCAGCTTGCGCAGCGCGTCTTCGGGGGGCAGGTCCTCGAGCTGGAGCTGGGCCTCGATGGCGCGGATGCGCGCGTAAGCCCCCTCGAGCACCGCCAGGTAGAGGGCTTCCTTGCTGCCGAAGTAGTAATAGATCATGCGCTTGCTGGTGCGCATGGCCGCGGCGATGTCGTCGATGCGCGCGCCCGCCAGGCCCTTCTCGGCGAACTCGCGCGTGGCGACCTCGATGATGTCGGCCATGGTGCGCGCGGGGTCGTTGGTGCGACCGGTCTTCTCGACCGGCGCACTTTGTACCAGTTCGTTCATTTAGCGAGCGTAGCCGATTGCGGGCGCGCTGCAAAGCGGCGGCTGCAGGCCCCACCCGCGCCCGGCTCAACCTGTGTTGCGCAACCCCGCCGCAATCCCATTGATCGAAATGTGAATGCCGCGCTGCACGCGTTCGTTGGCGGCGTCGCCGGGCTTGCCCTGGCGGTAGCGGCGCATCAGCTCGACCTGCAGGTGGTTCAGGGGGTCGAGGTAAGGGAAACGGTGCTCGATGGAGCGCGCGAGCGCGGCATTGGACGCCAGCCGTTGCGCCTCGCCGGTGATCTGCGACAGCATCTCGCCGCACAGCTCCCACTCGGCCTGCACCGCAGCGAAGATGCGCCGGGCCAGCTTCTTGTCCTCGATCAACTCCACGTAGCGTGCGGCGATGCGCAGATCGCTCTTGGCCAGCACCATGTCCAGGTTCGACATCAAGGTGCGGAAGAAGGGCCACTGCTTGTGCATCTTGCGCAGCAAGGCCAGGCGCGCCTGCTGCTGCGTCGGGCTGCCGGTGCCCAGCCATTGCCGTACCGCGCTGCCGAACCCGGCCCAGCCGGGCAGCGCCACGCGGCACTGGCCCCAACTGAAGCTCCAGGGGATGGCGCGCAGGTCTTCGATGCGCCGCGCGGTCTTGCCTTCCTTGGGTCGCACCGCCGGGCGCGAGCCGATGTTGAGCTCGGCAATCTCGCGGATCGGCGTGGCATCGAAGAAGTAGTCCGAAAAGCCCGGCGTTTCGTACACCAGCGCGCGGTAGGCGGCAAAGCTCAGCTCGCTGAGTTCGGCGGCGGCCTCGAGAAACGCCCTCGGCGCTGTCTTCGTCGGGTGCAGCAGGGTGGCTTCGAGCGTGGCCGCGACCAGCGTCTCGAGGTTGCGCCGGCCGATCTCGGGGTGCGCGTACTTCGAGGCGATGACCTCGCCTTGTTCGGTCAGGCGGATCTGACCGTTCACGGTGCCCGGGGGCTGCGCCAGGATCGCTTCGTAACTCGGGCCGCCGCCGCGCCCCACAGTGCCGCCTCGGCCGTGGAACAGGCGCAGGCGCAGGCCGTGTTCACGCCGCATCGGCTCGAACAAGGCCACCAGCGCCGTCTCGGCGCGGTAGAGCTCCCAGTTGCTGGTGAAGAAGCCGCCGTCCTTGTTGCTGTCGCTGTAGCCGAGCATGACATCCTGCTCGGCGAAGTCGCCGACCCTGCTGCGCAGGATCATTTGATGCACGCCCGGCAGCGCGTAGTAGCTGCGCATGATCGGTTCGGCCTGGCGCAGGTCGGCGATGGTTTCGAACAGCGGCGAGACGATCAGCGCAGCGCGCGCCGCGTCGGGCCCGGTCCCGGTCAGCCGCCCGGTCATCAGGCCGCTTTCCTTCTGCAGCAGCAGAACTTCCAGCAGGTCGCTGACGTCCTCCGTGTGCGAGATGATGCAGTGGCGCAACGCATGGCGGCCGAACCGTGCCAGCGCGTTGCGCGCTGCATCGAACACCGCGAGCTCGCCCCGACTGCGTTCGGTGTAGACATGGCCGTTGACCCGCAGCGGCCGCGCTTCGTCGAGCAGGGCCAGCAGGCAGCGACGCCGTGCGGCTTCGTCGAGCGCGGCATAGTCGGGCTCGATGCGGGCCACTTGCAGCAGCTCGGCGACGAGCTCTTCGTGGCGGTCCGAACTCTGGCGCAAGTCGAGCGTGGCCAGGTGAAAGCCGAACACCTGCACCGCCCGCATCAACGGCGCCAGCCGCGGCGCGATCAAGGCTTGCGCATGGTGGTGGCGCAGCGACGTTTCGACGGTGCGCAGATCGGCCAGCAGTTCCTCGGCCTCCAGGTAAGCGTCCTGCGGCGCCACCGCATGGCGCAGCGCCTCGGTGCCGGTCAGCGCGTGCAGCGTGGCGGCCAGGCGCGCGTACACGCCGATCAGCGCGCGGCGGTACGGCTCGTCTTCGCGGTGCGGATTGCGGTCGGGCGAGCGCTCGGCCAGAGCCCGCATCGCCGGCGTCACCGGCGCGAGCATCTGCGAGATCGACAGCTCGCCACCCAGCGCATGCACCTCGGTCAGGTAGAAGCGCAACGCCACCTCGGCCTGGCGTGCCAGGGCCAATTCGAGCGTCGGCGCGCCGACGTTCGGGTTGCCATCGCGGTCGCCGCCCATCCAGTGCCCCATGCGCAGGAAGGGCGCCACCGGGTGGCCGTGCAATGCGCGCTCGATGTCGGCATACAGGCGCGGCACCTGGCGCAGGAACGTGGAGGGGTAGTACGACAGCGCGTTGTCGATCTCGTCGGCCACCGTCAGCTTGGCGGTGCGCAGCATGCGGGTCTGCCAAAGCTGCGTCACGCGCGCACGCAGCAGCGCCTCGTTCTCGCCGCGCTCGCGCTCGGTGCCCAGGCCGTC
The DNA here is from genome assembly GCA_011390055.1 of Burkholderiales bacterium. Lineage (GTDB taxonomy): Bacteria > Pseudomonadota > Gammaproteobacteria > Burkholderiales > Burkholderiaceae_C > CADEEN01. Next base: position 3,505 of record JAABTC010000219.1, read on the forward strand.
GCGCTGACCGACCAGTTCGGCGATGGCCCGCTCAGCGTCGAGGATGCTCTTCCTCTGCACCTCGGTCGGGTGGGCCGTGAGCACCGGCGAGATGTGTGCCTGCGCCAGCATCTGAGCGATCTCGTCGGCACGCACGTCGGCGCGCGCCAGGCGCTCGAACGCCATCGCCAGCGAGCCCGCCTGCAGGTGGCCTTGCGCCTCGTGGTGTTCGCGCCGGCGCACGTGGTGCCGGTCCTCGGCGATGTTGGCCAGGTGGCTGAAGTAGGCGAAGGCACGGATCACGCTGACGGTCTGGTCGCCCGACAGGTTCTTCAGCAAGCGGTCGAGCACGCGGCCGGCCGACGCATCCTTCTTCAGCCGGTACGCCACCGAGAGCTGGCGCACGCGTTCGATCAGTTCGAAAGCCTCGACACCTTCCTGCTCGCGGATCACATCGCCCAGGATGCGACCGAGGTGGCGGATGTCGTC
>JAABTC010000220.1 GCA_011390055.1 Burkholderiales bacterium
GGGCCCCGAAAACATCGCGCGCATGCTGCAGGCTGCCGACGCCTTCCCGATGAACCTGGGCTTCATGGGCAAGGGCAATGCGAGCCGCCCCGAGGCGCTGCGCCAGCAGGTCGAGGCCGGTGCCGTGGGCCTGAAGTTGCACGAAGATTGGGGCACCACGCCCGCGGCGATCGACTGCTGCCTGGGTGTGGCCGAAGAGACCGATGTGCAGGTCGCGATCCACACCGACACGCTCAACGAAAGCGGCTTCGTCGAAGACACCATCGCCGCCTTCAAAGGCCGCACGATCCACAGCTTCCACACCGAAGGCGCGGGCGGTGGTCATGCGCCCGACATCATGCGCGTGGTCGGCGAGATGAATGTGCTGCCGTCGTCGACCAACCCGACGCGGCCCTACACCGTCAACACGCTCGACGAACACCTCGACATGTTGATGGTCTGCCACCACCTCGATGCCGGCATCGCCGAGGACCTGGCCTTCGCCGAAAGCCGCATCCGCCGCGAGACCATCGCGGCCGAAGACATCCTGCACGACCTGGGCGCGATCAGCATGTTCAGTTCCGACTCGCAGGCGATGGGCCGGGTCGGCGAAGTGACGATCCGCTGCTGGCAGACCGCGCACAAGATGAAGACGCAGCGCGGCCATTTGTCGCCCGGCCCCGTTCGCCCTGAGGACTCGAAGAGCCACCCCGCAGGTCCAGATGCGGATCCGAACAACGACAACTTCCGCGCCAAGCGCTACATCGCCAAGCTGGCGATCAACCCGGCACGCGCGCAAGGCATCGCCCACGAAGTCGGCTCGATCGAGCGCGGCAAATGGGCCGACCTGGTGTTCTGGCGCCCGGCCTTCTTCGGCGTCAAGCCGAGTCTGGTGATGAAGGGCGGCTTCATCGCCGCCGCCGCGATGGGCGATGCCAACGCCAGCATTCCGACGCCGCAGCCGGTGCATTACCGGCCGATGTTCGGCGCCTACGGCGGCGCACTGGCACGCACCTCGCTCAGCTTCGTCAGCCAGGCGTCGCTGACCAACGGCGCGGCTTCGAGCTACGGCCTGCAAAAACACCTCGCCGCAGTGAAGGCCTGCCGCACAGTGAAGAAGACCGACATGGCCCACAACGACTACCTGCCGCACATGCAGATCGACGCCCAGACCTACGAAGTGCGCGCCGACGGCCAGTTGCTGACCTGCGAGCCGGCCACGGTGCTGCCGATGGCGCAGCGCTACTTCCTCTTTTGAGTGTGTTCGCGCAACCAGCGTGCGAACGTGGCTTCGTCCATCTGGCCGGCGGCGACGGCGAGCATGGTCAGCGTGGCATCTGCCTGGGGCGCTGTCAGCCGGTACCCGTTGAGCGCCAAAAACAGGCCGACGGCAAGGAATGCAGCTCGCTTGTTGCCGTCGACAAAGGGGTGATCCTTGGCGAGGCCGACCCCGTAGGCCGCAGCGAGTGCGTGCACATCGGGAGCGCCGTAGGCCACCAAATTCAGCGGTCGAGCGAGCGCCGACTCGAGCAGCCCCTCATCGCGCAAGCCCGACGCTCCGCCGTGTTCGGCGAGGCTCTCGTCATGCAACAGTTCGAGCGCCCGGCGCTCAACCCAGCGCCAGCTCACTTGGCCAGCTGGTGGAAAGTGTCCCGGTAAGCGCGCATGAACTCGCGGCCGGCCTCCAATTGCTCGTCCAGCGCCGGATCGTAAGGTGTCAGCAGCACCCCGTTCGCTGCATCGGTGACAAAGACGGTGTCGCCCTTCTCCACTTTCAAGCGCGCAAGAACCTCCTTGGGCAGGATCACGCCGACGGAGTTGCCGATCTGGGTCAGTTTGAGGGCAACCATGGCAACCTCCTTGTTATAACGATTGTTATACTAACGCCGCCGAGCCGGCCCCACAAGCCCCACCATGCTGCATGCCAACAAACGCCTGCCCCAGGGCCGCGGCCTCGCGGCGGCACTGCTGCGTCGCGCTGCGACGGTCGAGCTCGACTGGGATGCGCGTTGCAAGAGCCGCTTCGATGCCACCGACAGCGACGGCCGGCACCTCGGCGTGTTCCTGCCGCGCGGGCAGTTGCTGCGCGGTGGCGATGTGCTGGTGCTCGAAGACGGCTCGCTGGTGCGGGTGATCGCGGCGGCGCAGGCGGTGCTGCGCATCACACCCTGCCCCCAGCACGGCACGGCGCTCGACCTGCCACGTGCGGCGTACCACCTGGGCAACCGGCACGTGGCAGTCGAGGTGCAGGAGCAGCACCTGCAGATCGAGCCCGATCCGGTGCTGGCCGACATGCTGCGGGCGATGCACCTCGTCGTGACGCCGCTGGAGGCAGCTTTCGAGCCCGAAGGCGGGGCGTATGCAGGTCAGCATGAGCACTGACTCCCCGCCGGCCGCCCTCCTGCAGTTGCTGTGGCTGGCGTCGCCGGCGTTGCCGGTGGGCGGCTTCAGCTACTCCGAGGGCCTGGAGTCGGCCATCGAAGCCGGTGCGGTGTGCGACGAGCCGAGCACGCGGGCCTGGTTGCTCGATCAGTTGCACCTCGGCCTGGCGCGCAGCGAACTGCCGCTGCTGGCGCAAGCGACGCAAGCCTGGGCGGCGCACGACGAAGCACGCATCGCCGCGCTCAACGCCTGGGCCCTGACCACCCGCGAAACCAGCGAGCTGCGGCGCCAGGCCGAACAGATGGGCCGCTCGATGCTGGCCTGGCTGTCGCAGCGCGCGCCGGACGATCCGCGCCTCCCCACGCTGGCGGCGCTGGCACCGGCACCGGCCTGGCCGATCGCGTTCGCGTTGGGCGCGGCGCAAAGCGGCGCCGCGGCGCGCGATGCGCTGCTGGCCTACGGCTTCGGCTGGGCCGAAAACATGGTGCAGGCGGCGCTCAAGGCCGTGCCGCTGGGCCAAAGCGCGGGCCAGCGTGTGCTCGGCGCGCTGGCCGCCGCGCTGCCCGCTGCGGTGGACACGGCCCTCGCACTGCCCGACGACGAGCGCCAGGCCTTCGCCCCGATGCTCGCGATCCTGTCGGCGCAACACGAAAACCAATACTCGAGGCTCTTCCGCTCATGAACACCCCGACCCCCGCCCTGCACCACATCCCGAACCGCACCAAGAAGCTGCCGCCGCTGCGCGTGGGCGTGGGCGGCCCGGTCGGCTCCGGCAAGACCACGCTGGTCGAGAAGCTCTGCAAGGCGATGCGCGAACGTTGGGATCTGGTGGTCGTCACCAACGACATCTACACCAAGGAAGACCAGCGCCTCTTGACCGTGGCCGGCGCGCTGGCCCCCGAGCGCATCATGGGTGTCGAGACCGGGGGCTGCCCGCACACGGCGATCCGTGAAGACGCGAGCATCAACCTCGAAGCCGTCGACCGCATGCTCGACAAGTTCCCCGATGCCGACATCGTCTTCATCGAGTCCGGTGGCGACAACCTGGCCGCGACCTTCAGCCCCGAGCTGTCGGACCTGACGATCTACGTGATCGATGTGGCCGGCGGCGAGAAGATCCCGCGCAAGGGCGGGCCGGGCATCACCAAGAGCGACCTGTTCGTGATCAACAAGACCGACCTGGCCCCGCATGTCGGCGCCGACCTGGCGGTGATGGAGGCCGACACCCAACGCATGCGCCCGTTGCACGCCAGCTCACGGCCTTACGTGATGAGCAACCTGCGCACCGGCCAGGGCCTGGCCGAGGTGGTCGGCTTCATCGAACGGCGCGGGTTGCTGCAGGACACGGCAGGCTGACGCAACCGGCCTTCAGCTCAGCATGTTGGTGTCGCCGCACACCGACAAGGCCTGGCCCGAAATCGTCGCTGCGCGCGGGCTGGCCAGGTAGACGACGTAGTCGGCAAGTTGCTCGGCCGTCACGTACTGCTTGATCGAGGTGGCGGCGAATGCGCTGCGCTCGACCTCCTCGAACGTCAGGCTTCGCGCCTGCGCCTTGGCAGTCAGCACCCGCTGCTGACGCTCGCCCGCAACGATGCCGGGCAG
>JAABTC010000221.1 GCA_011390055.1 Burkholderiales bacterium
CGCGGCGCATTCTAGTTCCCTCCAATTCACTCGGGAATGCCGTGCGCACCGTGGCGAAATCTGCACCAGCGCGGTCGTACAGTGCATTCCCCTCCCTTTCGTCACCCCCATGCAACAAAAACCCTACCTGATTCATGACGACGCCCGCCGCATGGCCGCGGCCGCCGAAGCCGAAGCGACCCGCAACAACTGGGCGGTGACGATTGCCATCGTCGACGACGGCGGTCATCTGCTGTGGCTGCAGCGGCTGGACGGCGCGGCGCCCATCTCGGCCCAGATTGCGCCCGCCAAGGCCCGCACGGCCGCCCTCGGTCGGCGCGAGAGCCGGCTCTACGAGGAAATGATCAACGGCCCGCGCACGGCGTTCCTGAGCGCGCCGGGACTCGAAGGCATGCTCGAGGGTGGCGTTCCGATCGTGCGCGACGGCCATTGCCTGGGCGCGGTGGGCGTGAGTGGCGTCAAGTCATCGGAGGACGTGCTGGTCGCGCGTGCCGGCATCGCGGCGCTGGGCGACTGACGGCCGCTTTATACTCTGCGGGTTTGTCTGCACCCACCCCCGCCGCGCAGCCGACATCTCGCGAACCGCCTTGCATCCACCCGGGCTCCGGTCATCGATGCAGCACGGCACCCGTGCGCGTTCGGTACGCTGGCGACACGACCTGGAGCCCCGACTTGCTGCCTGCCTTGCCTTCCGCCGTCCTCGCGCTCGCAGACGGGACGGTCTTTCGCGGCACGTCGATCGGCGCGCCCGGCCACACCGTCGGTGAAGTCGTCTTCAACACCGCGATGAGCGGCTACCAGGAGATCCTGACCGACCCAAGCTACTGCCAGCAGATCGTCACGTTGACCTACCCGCACATCGGCAACTACGGGGTCAACGACGAAGACGCGGAAGCTGGCAAGGTGCACGCGGCCGGCCTGGTCATCAAGGACCTGCCGCTCCTCGCATCCAACTTCCGCAGCACGCTCACGCTCGACGCCTACCTGCAGCGCGAGGGCACGGTGGCCATCGCCGACATCGACACGCGCCGCCTGACGCGCCACCTGCGCAGCCACGGCGCGCAGAACGGCTGCATCATGGCTTTCGAGGCCGGTGCCCCGGCGACGACCGAACAACTCGAGGCTGCCCGGGCACGCGCCCGTGCGGCGCCGAGCATGACGGGCCTGGATCTGGCGCGTGTGGTCTCGTTGCGCCAGCCGATGGCCTGGACCGAGACCGAGTGGGCCCTGGGGGCCGGCCACGGCACCCAGACCGCGCCCCGCTTCCACGTCGTGGCCTACGACTTCGGCGTCAAACGCAACATTCTGCGCATGCTCGCCAGCCGCGGCTGTCGCATCACGGTGGTGCCCGCGCAGACGCCCGCCGCCGATGTGCTGGCGCTGCAGCCCGATGGCGTGTTCCTCAGCAACGGCCCCGGCGACCCGCAACCCTGCGACTACGCCATCGAAGCCACGCGGGTCCTCGTCGATCGCGGCCTGCCGACGTTCGGCATCTGCCTGGGCCACCAGATCCTGGCGCTGGCCTCGGGTGCCAGGACCTTCAAGATGAAGTTCGGCCACCATGGCGCCAACCACCCGGTGAAAGACCTCGACACCGGTCGCGTGAGCATCACCAGCCAGAACCACGGCTTCGCGGTCGACGAAACCACCCTGCCATCGAACCTGCGGGCCACCCACGTCAGCCTCTTCGACGGCACGCTGCAGGGCCTGGCGCGAACCGACCGGCCGGCTTTCTGCTTCCAAGGGCACCCGGAGGCAAGCCCGGGTCCACACGACATCGCTCACCTGTTCGATCGCTTCGTGGCGTTGATGGAAAAAAACTGACATGCCGAAGCGCGTAGACATCCAGAGCATCCTGATCATCGGCGCCGGCCCGATCGTCATCGGCCAGGCCTGCGAGTTCGATTACTCCGGTGCCCAGGCCTGCAAGGCGTTGCGGGAGGAGGGCTACCGCGTGGTCCTCGTCAACAGCAACCCGGCCACCATCATGACCGACCCGGGCATGGCCGACGCGACCTACATCGAGCCGATCACCTGGCAGGTGGTCGAGAAGATCATCGCCCGCGAACGCGAGCGCTTCCCCGCAGAGACGATGGCGGTGCTGCCGACGATGGGCGGCCAGACGGCGCTGAACTGTGCGCTCGACCTGCACAAGCATGGCGTGCTGGCCAAGTACGGCGTCGAGATGATCGGCGCCAACGAGCACGCGATCGAAAAGGCCGAGGACCGGCTCAAGTTCAAGGACGCGATGACCGGCATCGGCCTGGCCTCGGCCAAGAGCGGTATCGCGCATTCGTTCGACGAAGCGCTGGCGGTGCAGAAGCGCATCGCGCAGGACATCGGCGGCACGGGCTTTCCGATGGTCATCCGGCCCAGCTTCACCCTCGGCGGCACCGGCGGCGGCATCGCCTACCACCCGGAAGAGTTCGAGGAGATCTGCAAGCGCGGCCTGGACCTCTCGCCGACCAAGGAACTGCTGATCGAGGAGTCGCTGATCGGCTGGAAAGAGTACGAGATGGAGGTGGTGCGCGACTGCGCCGACAACTGCATCATCGTCTGCTCGATCGAAAACCTCGACCCGATGGGCATCCACACCGGTGACTCGATCACGGTGGCACCCGCCCAGACCCTGACCGACAAGGAATTCCAGCTGCTGCGCAACGCCTCGATCGCGATCCTGCGCGAGATCGGCGTCGACACCGGCGGCTCGAACGTGCAGTTCGCGATCGACCCGAAGACCGGCCGCATGGTCGTGATCGAGATGAATCCGCGCGTCTCGCGCTCCTCCGCGCTGGCGTCCAAGGCCACCGGTTTCCCGATCGCCAAAGTGGCCGCGAAGCTGGCCGTCGGCTACACGCTCGACGAGCTGCGCAACGACATCACCGGCGGCGCGACGCCTGCCAGCTTCGAGCCCAGCATCGACTATGTCGTCACCAAGATTCCGCGCTTCGCGTTCGAGAAGTTCCCGGCGGCGGATGCGCGGCTGACGACGCAGATGAAGTCGGTCGGCGAGGTGATGGCCATCGGCCGCACGTTCCAGGAAAGTTTCCAGAAAGCCTTGCGTGGCCTGGAAACCGGCATCGACGGCCTGTCGGAGCGCACGTCGTGCAAAGAAAGCGACCGCGACGAGATCGTCCAGGAGATCGGCGAGGCCGGTCCGGAGCGCATCCTCTTCGTCGGTGACGCCTTCCGCATCGGCATGAGCCTGGCCGAGGTGTTCGAAGAGACCGCGATCGACCCCTGGTTCCTGGCCCAGATCGAGCAACTGGTGCAGATCGAACAGTCGCTCGCGGGCAAGGCGCTGGCGTCGCTCGGCGTGGACGAGATGCGCCTGCTCAAGCGCAAGGGCTTCTCGGACCGGCGCCTGGCCAAGCTGCTGCAGACGAACCAGCATGAAGTGCGGGCACGGCGGCATGCGTTGAACCTGCGGCCGGTCTTCAAGCGCGTGGACACCTGTGCCGCCGAATTCGCGACCCAGACCGCCTACCTTTATTCGACCTACGACGAAGAGTGCGAAGCCGAGCCGACGAGCAACAAGAAGATCATGGTGCTCGGCGGCGGACCCAACCGGATCGGCCAGGGCATCGAGTTCGACTACTGCTGCGTGCACGCCGCCCTGGCGATGCGCGAAGACGGCTACGAGACCATCATGGTCAACTGCAACCCGGAGACGGTTTCGACCGACTACGACACCAGCGACCGCCTCTACTTCGAACCGGTCACGCTCGAAGACGTGCTCGAGATCGTCGACAAGGAAAAGCCGTTGGGCGTGATCGTCCAGTACGGCGGCCAGACGCCGCTCAAGCTTGCGCTCGATCTGGAGCGCGCCGGGGTGCCGATCATCGGCACCAGCCCCGATTCGATCGACATCGCCGAAGACCGCGAGCGTTTCCAGAAGCTGCTGCACCATCTCGGCCTGCGCCAGCCGCCCAACCGGACTGCGCGCACCGAAG
>JAABTC010000222.1 GCA_011390055.1 Burkholderiales bacterium
ACTCCAGGCCTTCGGCCCACAACGGTGCGCGCGCGATCGCGTCCAGCATCGGGCCGAGCGTGCCGCGCGGGAAGCGCGTGCGGCTGAGCGCGATGGTGCCCTTCAGGACCAGGGTGTAGTCACGCTGCATCGCCGGGCTGACCTGCCCGATCGGCCACACGCGTGTGATGTCGGTGGTGCCACCGAGGTACTGGCCGCCGGAATCGATCAGCAGCAGGCCGTCGCCTTCGATGGCCGCGAACGACGCCGGCGTCGCGCGGTAGTGCGGCATCGCGCCGTTGGCATTGAAGCCGGCGATGACCGGAAAGGACAGGCCGACGAAGTCCTTGCGTTTGGCGCGCTCGGCACTCAGCTTTGCGTCGATCGTGAGTTCGCTGAGGGCCTCGCCGCGCGCCAGCGCCGCTTCGAACCAGGCATAGAAGTGGCACATCGCCGCGCCGTCTTCGGCCATCGCCTCGCGCACGAAGTCTGCCTCGGCCGCGCTCTTGCGGCTCTTGGCCAGCGTGCTCGGATTGATGGCTTCGATGACCTCGACCGTCGCCGGCACACACTCGCGAAACCCGAGCGTGACGCGGCGCGGGTCGATCAAGAGGCGGCTGCCGGCCGGCAGCGCGGCCAGGGCGCCGGCGGCCGCGGCGTAGTCGGCCAATACCAGGCCGTCGGTGGCGAGCTCGGCCGCCAGCGCGGCGTCGATCTTGCCGGCTTCGATGTACAGGGTGGCGCGCGTCGCATCGACCAGCAGGTGGGCCAGGAAGACGGGGTTGTAATCGACGTCGGCGCCGCGCAGGTTGGTGATCCAGGCCACGTCGTCGACGGTCGAGACGAAGTGGTGCGTGGCGCCGCGCGTCGCCATCGCCTCGCGCACCCCGGCCAGCTTCGCGCTGCGCGCCAGCGGGGCCTGCGGTGCGCGGTGCGCGTAGACCGCGCCGCGGGGCAGCGCCGCGCGTTCCGGCCAGATGCCTTGTGCCAGCAGGTCGACGTCGGTACGAAGCTCGACGCCGCTCGCGGCCAGGCCAGCACGCAGCGCCTGTGCCGCGGCCAGGGCGATCACCTGCCCGTCGACCGCCACCACGCCGCCGCGCGCCACGTGCGTCGCCAGCCAGTCGATGTGGTGTGCCGCGGCGCCGGTCGGGATACGCACCAGATCGATGCCGCTGCCGTGCAGTTCGGCTTCGGCCTGGACCCAGTAGCGGCTGTCGGCGAAGAGGGCCGCGCCATCGGTGGTGACGACCAGCGTGGCCATCGAACCGGTGAAGCCCGACAACCAAACCCGGCCCTGCCAGCGCTCGGGCAGGTACTCGGACAGGTGCGGGTCGCTGGAAGGCACCAGCAAGGCCGACAGGCCACGCGAGCGGAGTTCGTCGCGCACGCGCTCCAGGCGCAGAGGGATGGGTGAAGTGCGGGTGTCCATGGACGATTCTAGGACGCAGCCGGAGGCGGTTGCAGCCGCCGCCGCACGAACTGGATGTGGCTCTTCAACGCGTACAGCTCATCGGCATAGGACAGCGGGACGCGCACCTGCGCGACCCTTGCCTCGATCGCGTCGAGTTCGGCCAGCAGTTCCGGCGCAGGCCGCGTGGTGCCTTGAGCTTCGATGTCGCGCAGCTTGCCGTACCAGCGGAACACCCGCGAGCGGATGCGCATCTCCACCAGCGGCGGCACCACGCGCGTCAACGGGATCAGCACCGCGACGATCGACAGCAGCGCAACCCACATGCGGTCGACCAGGTTGGCCATCCAGAACGGCAGGTAGCGCTGCAGCAGCGGAACACCGCTGCGGTAGAAGCGCTGGGCTTCGGGCGTGATCTCGCGTTCGACGTCGCGTGCATTGGGAAAGTCGCCCTTGCGCTGGAACCAGCCCGGCTCGCCATGCACCTGCTGCGCTGCCTGCACGAAGAGCTGCGCCAGCGCGGGGTGCAGGCTGTCGCGCGCCACCAGCGTGGCCGTGGGCGCGACCATGTGCACGTCGGCGGCGGGCAGGTCGCGCGCCAGGTCGACCACGCCGCGCGGCAGGGTCACCGCATTGAGGAAGCCGAAGCGCCGGGTGTAGGCGTCGGACTGCGCAAAATCGAACAGCTGGACGCCCGGCGTCTGCAGCAGCATCTGCACCATCAGCGATTCGGGCGCTGACGCCAGCATCAAGGCATCCAGGCGGCCTTCGAGCAAGTCGACCACCGCCGGGGTGAGTGTTTGCTGCTGCAGGTCGATCGCCGCGCTGTCGATCCGGTTGGCCTCGAGCAGGCGCCGCGCCAGGTTGGGCACGCCGCTGCCGGGGGCGCCGATGTTGACGCGCCAGCCCGCAAGCTGCGCCAGACGCTCCAGGCGCGGCGCCTTCAGCAGGGCCTGCGCGCTTTCGGCACGGTAGAACAGCCACACCGGTTCATGGAACATGCTGCCGAGCGATTCGAGGCCGGCGTCGGCGGCCTGCCGCTCGGCCTCGGTGCGGCGCACGATGTCGGCCCCGCCCTGCACGAAAGCGATGTCGACGCCCGAGGCCGGGTCGCGCAACAGCGCCAAATTTTCAGCGGCGCCCTGCGTGTTGCGCAGTTCCACCCGGATGCCGTGCTTCGCCAGTGCCGTGGCGTAGCGCTTGCCGAACTCGCTGTAGGCCCCTTGCTCGACCCCGGTGGCCAGCACCACGCTGCGCGGCGGCGTGGGGTCGAGCACCGCATAGGCGACCCACGACAGCACCACCGCCAGCAGGATGAAGGGCAGTGCGGTGACCAGCATCACGCGCCACGCCGGCACGCTCGTTGCTACCGCGGAGGTGTCGACGGGGGGATCGTGCGCTGCGTTCTCCGGGCTCGAGGTCATAGCGCGGTGCGCAGCGTCCAGATCTCGGGGAACAGCACCACGTCGAGCATCTTGCGCAGGTAGCCCACGCCGCTGGTGCCGCCGGTGCCGCGCTTGAAGCCGATCACGCGTTCGACCGTCGTGACGTGCCGGAAGCGCCAGAGGCGGAACGCATCTTCGAGGTCGGTGAGCTCTTCGCCGAGTTGGTACTGGTCCCAGTGCTGTGCGGTGTCGCGGTAGACCTGCAGCCAGGCCGCTTCGACGCCGGGGTCGGCCGTGTAGGGCTGCGTCCAGTCGCGCTCGGTGTGACTCGGCGGCACCGGCAGCCCGCGCCGGGCCAGCAGGCGCAGGGCTTCGTCGTACAACGATGGCGCCTGGTGGGCCGCCTGCACGCGGGCCAGCAACTCGGGGCGGTGCCGGTGCGGCGACAGCATGGCGGCGTTCTTGTTGCCCAGGCGGAACTCGATGCAGCGGTACTGCCAGCTCTGGAAGCCGCTGCTGTTGGCCAGGTGCGGACGGATGGCGCTGTACTCCGGCGGCGTCATCGTGGCCAGCACGTCCCAGGCATGCACCAACTGCTCCATGATGCGCGAGACACGGGCCAGCATCTTGAAGGTGCTGCCGAGCTGGTCGTGCGCGAGGGCCGCGATCGCGGCCTCGAGCTCGTGCAACATCAGCTTCATCCACAGCTCGCTGGTCTGGTGCTGGACGATGAACAGCATTTCGTTGTGGTCGGGCGAGCGCGGGTGCTGGGCATTCAGCAGCGCATCCAGGTGCAGGTAGTCGCTGTAGCTCATGTCCTGCGAGAAGTCGAGCTGCGCCTTCTCGTCGGCGACGATCCGCTCGCCCAGCGGGGGCTCGTTCATGTCACGGCCGACCTGCGTTGGAACCGCGCCTCGCGCCACACCTGGCTGGCGAGCACGGCATGCAGGTGCTCCACCGCATCCCAGACGTCGACGAAGCGCAGGTAGAGCGGCGTGAAGCCGAAGCGCAGCACGTCGGGCGCACGGAAATCGCCGACGACGCCGCGTGCGATCAAGGCCTGGACGATGGCGTAAGCGCCCTCGGCGCGTGACAGCGACACCTGGCTTCCGCGCAGCGCATGCGGGCGCGGCGTCACGACGCGCAGTCCGGTGCGCGCGCA
>JAABTC010000223.1 GCA_011390055.1 Burkholderiales bacterium
ATTCCAGCACCGCACAGGCGCGCCCGTAACTGTCAACCTTTACAGGGTGCTCATTGAATCAACCCCAAGCGCAGCGCTTTCACCACAGCGACGTGCTTCGAATTGCAGTTGAGCTTCAGCATTGCATTCTGCAGATGGAACACGGTGGTCCGATCCCCAATGCCGAGCAAGGTGCTGATCTCGCTTGTGACCTTGCCCTCCATGGTCCAGCGCAGCACTTCCAGTTCGCGCGGCGTCAGTGCCGGCAGCTCGGGCCGCGACGACTCGGACACCAGCACCCGCAATGCCGTGTCTTGCGCATGCACGGCAAACAATTGCAGGTCGGCCACAAGACGTTGCAACTCAGCGGTATCGGTGGGAAGTGGCTGGTCGCGATCGACACCGAGCAGAAAATGACGGCCCTCGGGAAGATGGAGCGCCATTGCAATGCCATTGCGGTACCCGTACGCTGCCTGGTGCTCCCACAACTCGATGGCATTGCCGCGCAGGTAGGTGTCCTGGCCCCAGATGATCGGCACGGTGTTCCTGCGGCAATGTTGCGACACGGGATCGCGCCTACCAATGGTCACATCGTCGAACGTGTTCTGGAATGCCAACGGCGTGTTGTGGATCGCAACGAACTCGGGATCACAACCGACGCGGTCGACTGCGACCATCGCCGACACTTTGTCGAACCCGAGCAACTGGGCGAACCGGATCACCACCGACCGGAACTGCTCCTGGTTGGTCGCTTCGAGTACGGACTGGTAGTCACCCTGGAGCATTTTTTAACGATTCACCCTCGGACCCCGGCAACCTTTACAGCTATCGCAGCCGCGTTCGATTGTCGACACTGTCGACCACGGCACCATGACGGTGCTGCAGTTCAACAGCAAGGAGTTGTGCAATGAATACATCCTGGAGTGTGCGCGCGTGGCCGCCTTTATTGTGGCAGGCCGAAGGTGCCTCGAATCTGCGCTTCGATCATCTGGACACCCAAGTATTCCCGGCGCCCGACGATGAATCACCGGTCAGCGGGCAGACCGTCTGGCGCGGTGCCGCGGCCGAGGGCGCGGTGGGTGTGGCCTGGGATTGGGTGATGGTGTCGCAGGATGTCATTGCGATGGCCGATCCGATGTGCGTGGTCAGCAACCTGCGCCTGCTCGGGCCGAAGGGCGAGGTGTTGACGGCTTGGGAAGCAGCGCGCCACCTGAGCCAGATCGTCTATGGCCTGCCCTGGCAGGGCGAGGTCCAGCGCGTCGTGCGCCACCTCAACGACTGACGCAGCGCCTGCCGGCGGCCCGACCGCCACCGCATGCGCGGCGGGCCCATCACCGAAGCGCGGCCGTGCGGAGCTGCCGCGCGACGGCGTAAAGCGCCAAGGCTGCGATGACCACGCAGATTGCGAAAGTCAGCAGCAGGTCGGCGGCCCCCAGCGCTTCGCCCTTGAGCACGCGCGTCATCAGGGTCACCTGACCGAGTGCGGGCACCGCCAGGTGCCATGGCGCTTCACCGCCCTGGTTGAACAGCGTCAGCAGCGGCAGCAGCGAGACACCGAGCACCACCACGGTGTTGTTGGCCTGCGCCTCCTTGAACGTCTTGCAGCGGATCGCGATGGCCATCATCACGGCCGACAGCGCGGCCGCGAGCGGTGCCAGCAAGGCGAGGAACGCCGCCGCCTCGCCCAGGCCGAACTGGAACATCGCGGCCAAGGTTTCGCTGCGCAACAGGCTTTGGGCCGGCAGAAACGAGAAGCAGCTGAGCAGCGCGATCAACATGCCCACGGCCGACACGGCGCCCCACTTGCCGACGACGAGCGCCCAACGCGACGCCGGGTTCATCAGCAGCGGCTCGAGCGATCCGCGCTCGCGTTCGCCAGCCGTGGTGTCGAGCGCCGCATTCAACGCGCCATACAACACCGCCATCAGCACGAAGAATGGCAGCATGCCGGTGAACTGGGCCGCACGCGACTGCGGATTGGCCAGGTCACGCTCCTGCACCTCGACCACCTCGAGCGTGCCGGGCGCCACGCCGCGCAGCGCCAGCCGCAGCATCGTATGTTCACTGGCGAAACCGCGCAGCAGTCGCGCCACCCGGTTGACGCCGCCTTCGGCGCGCTGGTTCGCGCTGCTCGAGATGATCTCCAGCAACGGTGCTTCGCCGCGGGCGAGCTCGGCCTCGAACCCGGGGCCGATGCGCAGCACCGGGTCGCCCAGCGACTTGTCGACCAGGGCCCTCTCGAAGTCCGGCGGCGGCGACTGGATGCGGTAGGTCTGGCGCAGCAGGTAGTTTTGCAGGCTGGGCGCATGTTCGATGCCCTGCACCACCACGCTACGGTCTTCGGCGCGCTTTTCGATGCCAGCGACCAGCGTCGACAGCGCGATCAGCACCAGCGGTCCGATCGCCACCGACGACAGCAGCACCATCGCCAGTGTCCGCCTGTCGCGCAACGCGTCGAGCAGCTCCTTCTTGAAGACGATCCAGGCGTTCATGCGGGCTCGCGCAACCCGGCCGACCCGAACGCGAGCTTGACGAAGCTTTCTTCGAAGTCGCGCTCGCCGCATTGGGCGTTGAGGTCGTCGACCGTGCCGGCCGCGACCGTGCGCCCATGCGACACCACCACGACCTGGTCGCACAAGCGCTCGACCTCCTGCATGATGTGGGTCGAGAACACGATGCACTTGCCCTCGTGGTCGCGCAAGCGGCGCAAAGCGTCGCGCAGCGCTCGCGTGGCCAGCACGTCCAGCCCATTGGTCGGCTCGTCGAGCACGATGTTCGGCGGGTCGTGCACCAGCGCCCGCGCCAACGCCGTCTTCATGCGCTCGCCCTGGCTGAAGCCTTCGGTGCGGCGGTCGAGCAGCGCGCTCATGTCGAGCAGGTGGGCCAGCAGGTCGGCGCGCGCGGACGCGGCGGGCGCGGCCATGCCGTGCAGCTGGCCGTAGTAGACGATGTTCTCTCGCGCGCTGAGCCGGGGGTAGAGGCCCCGCGCGTCGCTCAGCACGCCCATGCGGGCCAGCGCCGTGCGCGGCTCGCGTTGCACATCGATGCCATCGACGCGCAGCGTGCCCGCGTCCGGCACCAACAGGGCCGCCAGCATGCGCAAGGTGGTCGTCTTGCCGGCGCCGTTGGGGCCCAGCAGGCCGGTGATGCAACCGTCGGCCGCCTTGAAGCTGACGCCGTCGACCGCTTGCACCACCCGCGCCGACTTGCCGCGACCCTGCGTGAAGCGCTTGCGGACCTGCTCGATCTCGATCATCGCGCGTCGCCGGGCATCACGAACATCGGCGGGCGCGGTACACCGCTGGCACACGTGGCATCGACCTGCAGCGCCGCCGCGTCGGTGGCGGCATCGACGAACCGGTAGACCACGTCGCGCAGGCAGCCCAGGCCCAGCACGCCGTGGCCGGCGTTGGGGACCACCAGATGCCGGGCTTTCGCACCGAGCGCCTGCGCCACGCGCTCGCCATGGCGCGGCGGCGTCACCGGGTCCAGGCCGCCCGACAACAACAGCACCGCCGCGGGCGCCCCATCGATGCGGTAGAACGCCTCGACAACGTCGCCGCGCGGCCAGCCGGCACACACCTCGGCGTACAGGCTGGCGAACGCGACGCCGAAATCGATCCCTGGCACCGCACTGGCGGGCGCTGGGCGCGCCACGTCTTCCGCACAAACGACCGAGAAGTGCATGCCGGCGGCCATCTGCAGGCCGTTGCGCCCGCCCAGCGACTGCGACAAGCCGGCCAGCGCGTCGAAGCGGCCGCGCGCGGCTTCGCCAAGGGCGCTCGGCAACGCAGCCGCGAGCGCGGGTGCGTACAGCGAAGCACGCACCATGCCGAGCAGCGTGTCGCGCGTGAGGGTGAACTTCTCCAGACGGTGGCTGAGGGGATGGCGCATCTCGAC
>JAABTC010000022.1 GCA_011390055.1 Burkholderiales bacterium
AGCAGATGCCGAGCACCGGCACGCCCAGCGCCCACACCGCCTGCGGTGCACGCAACTCCTGGGCCTCGTAGGTGCTGGCATGGCTGCCAGACAGCACGATGCCCTTGGGGGCGAAGCTGCGGATGAACTCGTCACTGACGTCGTTCGGGTGGATCTCGCAATAGACATGCGCCTCGCGGATGCGACGCGCGATCAGCTGCGTGACCTGGGAGCCGAAGTCGAGGATGAGGATCTTGTCGTGGTTCATGTCGAGACCGAAGGCAGAGGGCTGAGCGCACGCTGGCGCTTGAAGTGCCGCAGCGCGAGGCCCATCGCCAGGGCCTGCAGTGCAGCGCAGACGTAGTACGGCGTGCCGATGCGCCAGTCGCCCTGGGGCAGGTGGGAAACGAAACCGAGCATGCCCGCACCGGCCACCGGCGCGACGACGGCCATCAGGCTGTTCAATGAGGCGACGGCGCCCATCGTGCGGCCCTGCATGTCACCGCTCGCAGCGCCCGAGACGATGCCCTGCATCGCGGCCGTGACGGCAAAGCCGAACATGTTGAAGGCGACCACCGCGACCATCACCCAGCCGACCGGTGCCAGGCCCCAGGCCACGTAGCACAGCGACGACGACAACAAGCCCAGCACCACCAGACGCGGCGGTGGGTAGCGCTTGAGCATGCGCTTCATCAGCACGCCCTGGACCAGCGTCGACATGGCGCCCACGGCCATCAGCGACAAGCCGTTCTCCAGCGGCCCCCAGCCGAATTTGAAGGTGGTGTAGAGCACCCAGGTGGAATGCAGGATGAACTGCGCCAGCGCCGAAAGGGCCAGCACCCAGACCAGCGGCCCCACACCCTGCAGTGCCGAGAGCCCCTTCAACGACGCCACCGGGTTGGCCTTGCGCCAGTCGAACGCGGCGCGGCGCTCGGGCGGCAGCGATTCGGGCAGCACGAAGTAGCCGTAGCCCAAGTTCAGCAGCGCCAAAGCCCCGGCGACGTAGAAAGGCAGGTGCAGGTCGACGGCACCGAGCAGGCCGCCCATCACCGGGCCGAGGATGAAACCCAGCCCGAACATCGCACCGAGTTGCCCGAAGTTTCGCGCGCGGTCCTGCTCGGGCGTGATGTCGGCCACATAGGCCTGGGCCACCGCCGCATTCGACTGCATCGCGCCGCTCAGCAGTCGCACGGCGATCAACATCCACAGGGCCGTGGCCAGCGCCGTCACCAGAAAGCTCAGCGCCAGTCCGCAGAAGCCGAGCAGCAGCACCGGGCGCCGCCCGTGCTGGTCCGACAACGCGCCGAGCACCGGCGCACCGAAGAAGCTGGCCACCCCGAACGCCAGCATCACCGCGCCGTACCAGAACGCCTGCTCCGCCTGGCCGCCCGTGAAGGTGCCGACGAGCGCGGGCAGCACAGGAATGATCAAGCCGACCGACACCATGTCGATCAACACCGTCACGAGGATGAAGGGCATGGCCGCCCGCGCGGAGGGCAAGCCGGTCACTCCATGCGGTAGTTCGGCGCTTCCTTGGTGATCTGGACGTCGTGCACGTGGCTCTCGCGCACGCCCGCGGCCGTGATCTCGACGAACTCGGCCTTGCTCTGCATCTCCCCGATCGTGGTGCAGCCGCAGTAATGCATCGAGGCCCGCAGGCCGCCGGCCATCTGGTACAGGATACCGACCACCGAACCCTTGTACGGCACCTGCCCTTCGATGCCCTCGGGCACCAGCTTGGCGGTGTTGGGGTTGTTGCCGCCGTCGTCCTGGAAGTACCGGTCGGCCGAGCCCTTCTGCATCGCACCCAGGGAGCCCATGCCACGGTAGCTCTTGTAGCTGCGGCCCTGGTAGAGGATCACCTCGCCCGGCGCCTCCTCGGTGCCGGCCAATGCACTGCCCATCATCACGCTGTCGGCGCCGGCCACGATGGCCTTGGCCACGTCGCCCGAGTAGCGCACGCCGCCGTCGGCGATCACCGGCACGCCGCTGCCCTTCAAGGCGCGGGCCACGTTGTCGATGGCCATGATCTGCGGCACGCCCACGCCGGTGACGATGCGGGTGGTGCAGATCGAGCCCGGGCCGATGCCCACCTTCACCGCGTCGGCGCCGGCTTCGGCCAAGGCCAGGGCCGCCTCGCCGGTGGCGATGTTGCCGCCGATCACATCGATCGAAGGATGGTGCCGCTTGACCCAGCGCACGCGTTCGATGACGCCTGCGCTGTGGCCGTGGGCAGTGTCGACCACCAGCACGTCGACACCGGCGGCGGCCAGCAACGCGACGCGCTCTTCGGTGCCCTCGCCCACGCCCACGGCCGCGCCCACGCGCAGCTTGCCGTGGCCGTCGCGCGCGGCGTTCGGGAAATTGGTCTGCTTGGTGATGTCCTTGACCGTCATCAGCCCGCGCAGTTCGAAGGCGTCGTTGACCACCAGCACCCGCTCGAGCTTGTGGCGGTGCATCAGGGCCTTGCCGTCGTCGATCGTCGCGCCTTCGCGCACCGTCACCAGCCGATCGCGCGGGGTCATGATCTCGCGCACCGGGATGTCCATGCGGGTCTCGAAACGCAGGTCGCGGTTGGTGACGATGCCCACCACCTTGCTGCCTTCGAGCACCGGGAATCCGGAGATGCCGTGCTGCTGCGACAGCGCCCTCACCTCGCGCACGGAGCGATCGGGCGTGATCGTGATCGGGTCGCGCAGCACGCCGGATTCGTAGCGCTTGACGCGCGCCACCTCGGCCGCCTGCTGCTGCGGGGTCAGGTTCTTGTGGACGATGCCGATGCCGCCCTCCTGCGCCAGCGCGATCGCCAGGCGGGCCTCGGTCACGGTGTCCATGGCCGCCGACACCAGCGGCAGGTTCAGAACGATGTTGCGCGACAGCCGCGTGGCCAGGCTCGTGTCCCGGGGCAGGACCTGCGAATACGCGGGCACCAGCAACACATCGTCGAAGGTCAACGCTTTGCCGAGGAGGCGCATTGAAAGCTCCACACCCAAAAGTCGATTATAGAGAGCGTGAATTTCGCCCCCGTCTCGCACCCGACGCCGGTTTCGCAGCGGCAGCATCGCACTAAACTGGATGCGTCGCACCCGTTGCGCCCCTCGCCAAGCCGCCCCATGCACCCCATCCTGTCGATCGTGTTGCTCAGCGGCTGCCTGGCCGCTGCCCAAGCCGTTGCTCAGTCGGCACCGCTGCCGCCCGCGTGGAAATGGCGTGATGCGGCGGGCCAGGTCCACGTCAGCGACCTGCCGCCCCCACCGGGCGTGCCCGCCAAGAACATCCTCGAGCGCCCGCCGCTGCAGCGCAAGGCCGTCGCGGCCGAAGCCGCCGCGGCGTCGGCTGCTGCCGCCGCCGCGGCCAGTGCGGTGCCGCTGCCCACCCGCATCGACCCGGAACTCGAGGCGCGGCGGCGTCGCGCGGCTGAAGAACAGGCGCAGGCCTCTCGCCAGCAGACGGAAAAAGACAATGTGGTGCGCAGCGAGAACTGCGGTCGTGCGAAGGCCCAGCTGGCGGCGTTGGCCGACGGTCAGCGCATTGCGCGCACCAATGCGCAAGGCGAGCGCGAGGTGCTCGACGACAAGGGTCGCGCAGAGGAGATGCAGCGCGCCCGCAACGTGATCAACAGCGACTGCCGCTGAGACCCCGCGGCGTCAGCCCGGCCGGGTCGCGGCCTCGCGCAGCGCGCTCAACGTAACCCGGGGGGTGCTGACTTCGGCGTCGAGCTTGACGTGGATCAGGCCCGGACCGTCGGCGGCCAGGGCCGCGGCGAAGGCCGGCTCGAACTCCTCGGTTCGCTGCACCAGCCAGGCATTCCAGCCGTAGGCCCGCGCCAGCGCCGCGAAGTCCGGGTTGGCCCTCAGGTCGCTGCCGCTCACCCGCCCTGGGTAGCTGCGTTCCTGGTGCATGCGGATGGTGCCGAAGGTCGCGTTGTCGACCACGATGCTGATCAAATGTCCGCTGCGCGGCCCGCCCCCCTGCCCGGCTCCATGCGCCTTCGCGGTGGCCAGTTCCTGACCGGTCATCAGGAAGTCGCCGTCGCCGGCGATGTTGACCACCGTGCGCTCGGGGTACAGCAGCGCCGCCGCCACCGCGGCGGGTACGCCATAGCCCATCGCACCCGAGGTCGGCGCGAGCTGCGTGCGGCCATGGTGCTGCAAGCCGAAGTAGCGCACGTAGCGGTGCAGCCAGGCGCTGAAGTTGCCGGCGCCGTTGGTGTACACCGTGTTGGCGGGGGCCAGGCGCTGCACCGTCTTCACCACCACCGCCATGTCGAGCGGCGCCACCGGCGGGGCTTCGAGATTGGCCTTGTAGTCGGCGTTCGCGGCGGCGCTCCACTCGGCCCAGCGCGGGGCCTCTGGCAGCAGTTCGAGGGTGCCGAGAGCCTGCCCCGCCACCGCCAGCGAGCACTGCAGCATCAGGTCGGCGCTGTAGACCCGCCCCAACTCTTCCGCCCCGGCGTGCAGGTGGACCAGACGCTGTGCGGGCCGCGGCGCGGCCAGCAGGCTGTAGCCGCCAGTGGTCATCTCGCCCAGGCGCAAGCCGAGGGCCAGGATCAGATCGGCGCCGCGCACCCGCGCGGCCAGCTTCGGGTTGATGCCGATGCCGACATCGCCGGCGTACAGCGGATGGCGGTTGTCGAAGCAGTCCTGGAATCGGAACCCGCAGGCCACGGGCAACTGCCAGGCCTCGGCAAAGCTTTGCAGGGCGCGCGCACCCTTGGCGCTCCAGCCCGAGCCGCCGACGATGACCAGAGGCTTTTGCGCCTTGGCCAGCATGGTGCGCAAGTCGCGCATCGCGCCAGGGGCCGGCCAGGCCAGCGCCGGCACCACGCGCGGCAGCACCGGCGCTGCGGTCTGGCGCGTCAGCATGTCTTCGGGCAGCACCAGCACCACGGGGCCGGGCCGGCCCTGCATCGCCGTGTGGAAGGCGCGCGCGACGTACTCGGGCAGGCGGTCGGCGTCCTGCACCTCGCCGACCCACTTGGCCATGCCGAGCGTGCCGGGGCCGAACAGCTGGCGGTAATCGAGCTCCTGAAAGGCCTCTCGGTCACGCTGATCACCGGCCACCTGGCCGACGAAGAGCACCAGCGGCGTGGAGTCCTGGAAGGCGGTGTGCAGGCCGATGGCCGCGTTGCTCGCGCCCGGGCCGCGCGTCACGAAACATACCCCGGGCCAGCCGGTCAGCTTGCCCTGCGCATCGGCCATGAACGACGCGCCGCCCTCGTGGCGGCAGGCGATGAAGCGAATCCGCCGTGCATGCTCGTGGAAACCGTCGAGCACGGCCAGATAACTCTCGCCCGGCACGCCGAAAACCGTGTCGATGCCCTGGGCCACCAGGGCCTCGACCAGGGCATGGCCCGCCAGGCGCGCGCGCGTCACCCCAGGATTTTTCATGCGGTTGCCATCCTTGACGGCACGCCCAGTCGCGCGCCGATCACACCGGCGCAGAGCACGCCACACGCCAGCGCCAGGGCTGCGCCGTAGAAGACGCCGCTCGGATAACCGCCGTCGAGCACCGCGCCGAAGATCGGTGCGGACACGGCAAAGCCCAGATCGAGCCCCGAGTAGACCGTGCCGTAGACACGTCCCGTCGCGCCGGGCGGTGAGGCGCGTTTGATCAACAGGTCACGCGATGGCCCCGCCAAGCCGGTGCCGATGCCGGCCAACGCCGCCACGCCGAGGGCCACGCTGCCGGGCATCCAACCCGTGCCGACCGCGGCCAGCAGGCCCGCCGAAGCTGCCAGGCACAGACCGATCAGACGTTCCAGGCGCTGCGCACGGGCGGCCAGGAACCCACCCATCACCAAGCCCGCGATGCCGCAGAGCATGAAGCCGGTGACGACATACGACGCCGTCGACAACGGCAGCCCGTAGATCTTGTGCAGGGCTGGGCCGGCAAAGCTCAGGATCGCGCTGAGCGCGCAGGTCGAGAAGAAAAAGAACGCGAAACACAGCCAGACCGAGGGCAGGTTCAAGAACGCAAACGTCGGTTCGGCCTTCGCGTTCGGTGCCCGCGCAGGCATTGCCCCGGCCAGGCCGCGGTCGTCCACCGCATGCTTCTGCCACACCAGCAACACCAGCACCAAGGCCGCCCACAGCGCGCAAGCCGCCAAGGCCCAGCGCCAGGAGCCGAAGGCCGCCGACAGCCCGAGCACGACGATGGGCGCCAGCGCCCAACCGAGGTTGCCGCTGATGCCGTGGAACGCGAAGGCATGCCCCAGGCGCAGTGGCGAGACGCGCCGGTTCAGGATCGTGAAGTCGATCGGATGGAACGGTGAATTGCCCAGCCCCGCCAGGGTCGCCGCGAGCATCAGCCCGGTGTAGCTTTGGGCCAGCGCCGCACTGGCCGCCGACGCCACGAAACAGCCGAGGGCCGCATACAGCACAGGCCGCGCACCGACGCGGTCGACCAGGAAGCCGGCCAGCGCCTGGCCGATGCCCGAGATGGCGAAGAACAGCGTGACCAGCAGTCCCAGTTCGGCGTAACTGACATCGAAGCTCTCGCGAAACGCCGGGAACAGCGGCGGCAACAGCATGTGGAAAAAATGCGAAGTGCCGTGGGCCAGTCCGACGAGCGAGATGGTTTGCAGGTCTGCCTTGCGCGTGCTGCCGGCCACCGCGGTCGATGTGCTCATCGGTCGATGGTAACCACAGGTCGCCATCCGGGCAGGCTGGTGGCGCGTGCAGGCTCGCGCGAGGACCCCGGGCGCTGCAGATGTGTGCGTAGGTGACGAAAGCTACCATGTGCGAGAGCGTGGCGCAGCGCGTTGCTTTCGCGGCCTTTGGCCGTCAGGATCTGACCCACGCCGGATCCCGGCGGGCAGCGTGACAGGCCGACCCATGTTGAAATCCTTGTTCGGTGAATTGACGGCCACACCGATCGCTGCCGGCGACGCCCTGCCCGCCTTCGCGGCCACGGCCGTGCTCGAAAGCACCGACACGCACCTGGCCGACGACGGCCGCATGCTCGACCGTCACCAGCAGGACCTGTTCGTCACGGGCTCGCCGGCTGTCGCGATGCGCGAGCATTTGGCCAAGGCGCACCGCGGCAACGACGTGCGCACGATCACGCTGCTCGACCCGGCGCGGTTGTGGGCGCCGGGCGTGATCAAGGCGCTGTCGGACGCCACCGGTCAACCGGTCGAGCGCCTGCACCTGCGCGAACAGGCCAGCCTGCGCGTGCTGGCCACGCTCGAGCGGACGGTGGTCCCGCGTCGCGGTGACGCCACGCTGAAGATCTACCACGCCGACCTGCAGGTGGCCGAGGGCGAGAACCTGCGCATCCCGTTCGTGCTGATGGAGCGCAGCCAGATGGCGGCGGTGATCGTCGGTCCGATGCAGGCGGCCGAGGTCGAAGCCATGCTGCTGGCCCTGCATGCCGCCGTGCGCGAGCCGACCTGGGAATGCGAGACGCTGCTGTTTCTGCTGCCGCCGAGTGCCGCGCGCATCGCGGCCCAGATCGCTGCACTCGACTGGCCGCAGGCGCTGCAGATCGAGGTGCTGGACGAACCGCTGGTCGGCACCTCGTCGGTGTGGAACGCGCTGCTGGCCGCCTGGGACCGGCAGCACGCTTCGCCCGAACCCGCGGCGGACCCGGCGGCCCTCGAAGCCCGCGCCATCGCGCGCCAGCTGCGCGCTGTGATGCAGACCGATGGCGTGCTCGGCTGTGCGCTGGTCGACGCGACCGATGGCGATCTGCTTGGTGGCGAGTCGCGCGATGCGGGCACGGAGCTTTCGCGAGCCGCCGCCGCACTGGCGCCGGTGCTGCGGGCGCACCGACAGGCCGCGAACGCGATGGGGCTGGAACAGCCGGTCGACGAAATCGCGGTCGTCAACGGCAGCTGGGTGCATCTGATCCGGCCGCTGCAGCGGCGGCCGAACCAGTTCCTGTTCGCCCGGCTCGACCGCACGCATGCCAACCTGGCCTTGCTCAAGTTCAAGCTGGCCGAGGCCGAGCGAAGCTTGGGGTAGTGAGCCCCCGAGCTCGCTTCGCTCACTACCCCCCAGGGGGGCCGTTCGCCGACGGACCGGCGGAGCCGGATCCGTGGCTGCGCTTGGAAATGGAGTTTCCATCGCTACCATGGGTGCCATGAACCAGATCCTTGTCGACTACACCCGTCAGGACGCGCGCGGCGCGAGCACCACCGAGCAGGCCTGGGCCCGGGTCACGCTGGCGCCACCGCCCGAGGAGCGCAAGCGGCAGAAGGCGCGCGCGGCGGAGTTGCTGGCGCAGCACAACGCGGTGCTGGTGGCGCATTACTACGTCGACGGCGACCTGCAGGACCTGGCGTTGGAGACCGGTGGCTGCGTGTCGGACTCGCTCGAGATGGCGCGCTTCGGCCGCGACCATGCGGCGCAGACGCTGGTCGTGGCGGGCGTGCGCTTCATGGGCGAAACCGCCAAGATCCTGTCGCCTGAGAAGCGCGTGCTGATGCCCGACCTCGAAGCCACCTGCTCGCTCGACCTGGGCTGCCCGCCGGACGAGTTCAGCCGCTTCTGCGATGCCCATCCCGACCGCCAGGTGGTGGTCTATGCCAACACC
Source organism: Burkholderiales bacterium (assembly GCA_011390055.1). Lineage (GTDB taxonomy): Bacteria > Pseudomonadota > Gammaproteobacteria > Burkholderiales > Burkholderiaceae_C > CADEEN01. Next base: position 8,518 of record JAABTC010000022.1, read on the forward strand.
AGCGCAGCGGTCAAGGCGCGTGCCGACTGGATGGTGACGAGCTCCTGCGCGCTGGCGATCGTGCAACACCTGAAAGACCGGGGCCAGAAGGTGCTGTGGGCGCCCGACCGCCATCTCGGCCGCTACATCCGAGACCAGACCGGGGCCGACATGCTGATGTGGAACGGCGAGTGCATCGTGCACGACGAGTTCAAGGCGCTCGAGCTCGAACTGATGAAGCGCGAGCACCCGGATGCGCCGGTGCTGGTGCACCCCGAGTCGCCCGCCGGCGTGGTGGCGCTGGCCGACGTGGTGGGTTCGACCTCGCAACTGATCAAGGCTGTTGTCGACGGCAAGGCCACGACCTACATCGTGGCCACCGACAACGGCATCCTGCACCGCATGCGCCAGCTGGCGCCCGGCAAGACGCTGCTGGAAGCACCGACCGCGGGCCAGAGCGCCACCTGCAAGAGCTGCGCGCACTGCCCCTGGATGGCGATGAACGCGGTGCAGGGCGTCATCGACTGCCTGGAGCATGGCCGCGGCGCGATCGAGGTGCCGGAGCCGGTGCGCACCCAGGCCCACGGCTGCATCGACCGCATGCTCGATTTCGTCGCCGCCAACCCCGCCAGCCTGGCCTTGCCGGCGCGCGGGCACGTGCCGAACATCGGCGCGGTATGACGGCCCCAAGCTCGCTGCGCTCGCGCCCCCCGAGGGGAGCGCAGGCCGCTTGGGAGCGGCCCAGCGCTGGCCTGCGATCTATCTGATCAGCACGGTCGGAAAACTCACCGGCAGCGTCTGCGGATAGTCGCGGCTGTAGTGCAGGCCGCGGCTCTCGTGCCGCATCAGCGCTGAACGCACGATCAGCTCGGCGCAGTCGACCAGGTTGCGCAGCTCGAGCAGGTCGCGGCTGACCCGGAAGTTGGCGTAGTACTCGCCGATCTCGTGCTTGAGCAGGTCGATGCGGTGCAGCGCGCGTTGCAAGCGCTTGGTGGTGCGCACGATGCCGACGTAGTTCCACATCAGCAGGCGCAGTTCGTCCCAGTTGTGCGAGATCACGACCTGCTCGTCGGCGTTCTCGACCTGGCTCTCGTCCCAGGCCGGCGGCGAAGCGCTGGCGCTGGGCTCCAAGCCGCCGATCGCGGCAGCGCAGGTGCGACCCAGCACGACGCACTCGAGCAGCGAGTTGCTGGCCAGCCGGTTGGCACCGTGCAGCCCGGTGTAGGTGGTCTCGCCGACCGCGAACAGCCCGGGCAGGTCGCAGCGGCCTTCGAGATCCGTCACCACGCCGCCGCAGGTGTAGTGCGCTGCGGGCACCACTGGGATGGGCTGGCGCGCGATGTCGATGCCGAGCTTCAGGCAGCGCGCATGGATGGTCGGGAAGTGTTCCTTCAGGAAGGCCTCGCCGAGGTGGCGTGCGTCGAGCCAGACATGGTCGACGCCGTGCTTCTTCATCTCGAAGTCGATCGCGCGGGCCACGATGTCGCGCGGCGCGAGTTCGCCGCGGGCGTCGTGGCGTTGCATGAAGCGCTCGCCGTAGCCCTGCCCGTCGCGCGTCGTGGCCGAAGGCAGCAACAGGTAGGCGCCCTCCCCGCGCATCGCCTCGGTGATCAGGAAGCTGCGGTCCTGCGGATGGTAGAGGCAGGTCGGATGGAACTGGATGAACTCCATGTTGCCCACGCGACAGCCGGCACGCCAGGCCATCGCGATGCCGTCGCCGGTCGAGGTGTCGGGGTTGCTGGTGTAGCGGTAGACTTTTCCCACGCCGCCGGTGGACAGCACCACCGCGGCCGCGGCCAGGGTCTCGACCCGGCCTTGGTCGATGTCGAGCGCATACACGCCGTAGCAGCGCGACGGCTCGTCGCGCTTGAGGTGGCGCGAGGTGATCAGGTCGACCGCCATCCAGCGCTCGCGCAGCACGATGTTGGGATGGCATTTGACCTGCTCGAGCAACGCCTGATGGATGGCGTGCCCGGTGGCGTCGGCCGCATGCGCGATGCGCCGCACGGCATGCCCGCCTTCGCGCGTGAGGTGCAGGCCGAGCGGCCCGTCGGGATCGGGTGAAAACGGCACGCCCTGCGACACCAGCCAGCCGATCGCCGCGGCGCTGTGCTCGGCAATGAAGCGGGCGGTGTGTTCGTCGACCAGGCCGGCGCCGGCGTCCTGGGTGTCGCGCACGTGCGATTCGATGCTGTCATCTTCACCGAGCACGCCGACGATGCCGCCCTGCGCCCAGTCGGTGGCACCTTCGTGCATCTCGCGCTTGGCCAGCACGATCACCGGGCGGTCCGGGGCCAGGTGCAGGGCCACGGTGAGGCCGGCCAGACCCGCACCGACAATCACGACCGGGGCGGTGGCTGCATTCGGGTTGATTTGCATCCAGGGATTCTAGAAGTCCCCCGAACAGGGGGTGGCACGTACACTGCGGTTGCAGTTCCCGTCATCCGTTTTCCCGGCCGCCGCCTGCGGCCCGCTGCCATGCCCAAGCCGATCCATGAGATGTCCACCTGGGGTGCCTCGGCACAGCCCTCGCGCGACTTCGAGGAGCAGGTCGACTCGACATGGGAGGCCACGCGCCAGCAGACCGGCATGGCCACCCAGCTGATGGGCAACCGGGAAGACGAGCTGGCCCGGGCCCAACGCCAGATCGGGCGCCAGACGGGCCAGGCGCAGTGGGAGCTCTTCGTCGTCATCGACCCCACCGAGGCGCTGCAACAGCAGTTCGATCTGCACCAGCCCGAGTTCCTCGCGCTGCATGACATCGGCACCCATTCGTCGCGCCGCATGCTGGGCGGGCTGGCCGCGGCCACCGGCCGGCCGGTGCACCAGTTGCACATCCGCCGCCAGGGCCTGGGCATGCCGCTGGCGCGACTCGAGTTCGTCGAGCTGCCGATCGCAGCGGGTCAGCCCGCGCTGCGGCTCTACACCACGGAAATCGACGCCGACACCCAGCATCGGCGCAGCCTGGCCACGTTGTTGATGTCGCGCAGCCGCCTGGCCGTGGCGATCGTCGGCGACTTGCCGCCGCATGCGCTCGCGACCGCCTTGATGCCCCTGCGCGACGCGATCCATGGCGGCGCATGGCCCAACCGCGAGTTGCTGATGCTGCCGCTGGCGGGCGCATCGTCGTTGTCGGGCCAGGCCTCGCGGCTGGCGGTCGGCAGCGGTGTGACCGTGCGGACCACGCCCCTGGTGACCCGCCCCGCCGAGGCCTGGAACTACTTGCGTGGTACCTGGAACAAGGTCAGGGCGCACTTGCTTGAAGGCGCGGTGCATGTGCCCGAGATCGTCGACCCGGACGCGCCCTCCGCTGCGCCGGCCAACGCACCGGTGCCCGCGAGCAGCCCTGCCCCGGCGGCCGACGGCCCCCACGAGCAAGCTTCGCCCAGCCTGCTCGACTCGGCCACGGCCCGTCGCGCACCGCTGCCGATGCAGCCGATGCCGGCCGTGCGCGCAACACCGGCGGCTGCCCTGCCGGCCGATCCTGCCCTGGCCACCTACGTGCGCAAGTGCGGCGAGCTCAAGGGCATGATCAGCTGCTGCGTGTTCGAACTCGCGACCCAGCGCACCGTCGGCCACGCCGGAGGACGACCCGGCCCGGCCACGCTGGCCTCGCTGGGTGCCAGCCTGATGGCCTCGATGGCCGAGGCTGCACACAGCTTGAATCTCGGCGATGCGGCGCCCGATGCGGCCATCACGCTCGGCAACCACCACATGCTGCTGCGGGCCGTGCCAGCGCGCGAGGGGCTGTCGCTGCATGCCGTGCTCGACCGCGCGCAGACCAACCTGACGCTGGTGCGCCTGCAACTGCAGCGCCTGGACCTTCTGCTGGAAGACGGCGTGTCGTCCTGAGCCCGCAAACACGCCGAAGGCGACTGCCGGACAGGGCCCCAAGGGCCCTGTCTCGTCTCTGGCGAAGCGCTAGTGCACGACGCGCGAGAACACGAACGCGTTGCCGTCGACGTCGACCGGGATCACGTCCTTGGGCCCGAACTTGCCCTCGAGGATGAGCTTGGCGACCGGGTTCTCGATGCGCTGCTGGATCGCGCGCTTCAGCGGCCTCGCGCCGAACACCGGGTCGAAGCCGACCTTGGCGATTTCCGCCAGCGCCTCGGC
>JAABTC010000224.1 GCA_011390055.1 Burkholderiales bacterium
AGCGTTCGAAAGCCCCACCGCCGAGCCGCAGCGCCTGTTCGTCACATTGCTGCTCGGGTTGATGTTCTTCTTCCTGCTGGAAAAGGCCGAGCTGTACCGCCACGCGCACCACCACGAGGGCGATGACCCGCACCACCACCATCACGACGGCTTCGACGCCGAGCAGGCCGGGCGCGGCGGCTGGAGCGTGCTGGTCGGTGACAGCATCCACAACTTCTGCGACGGCGTGATCATCGCGGCGGCATTCCTGGCCGACACGCGCCTGGGCTTCGTCACCGCGCTGGCCGTCATCGCGCACGAGATTCCGCAGGAGGTCGGCGACTACGTGGTGCTGCTGAACGCCGGCTTCTCACGCGCCAAGGCGCTGGCCTTCAATGCCCTGTCGGGCCTGGCCGCGGTGGCCGGTGGCGTGCTCGGTTATTTCATCGTCGGACCGTGGGAGGGGCTCTTTCCCTACCTGCTGGTGGTGGCGGCCAGCAGCTTCATCTACGTCGCGGTGGCCGACCTGCTGCCGCAGTTGCAGCGCAGGTTGCCGTTGCGGGCCACGCTGGTGCAGATTGCGTGGATCGCCGCCGGGCTGCTGCTCGCCTTCGCGATGCAGGCGCTGCACGAAGCACACTGAGCCACGCGCACTCAACCCCGCGAACCGAAGGACCCAACGAGCGTGCCCGAAATCCTGTTGCAGCTGGTCGATTTCATCCTGCGCGTGGACGTGCACCTGCAGGCCTTCGTCCAGACCTACGGTGCCTGGGTCTACGCGCTGCTGTTCCTGATCGTCTTCGTCGAGACCGGCGTCGTGGTGATGCCGTTCCTGCCGGGCGACTCGCTGCTGTTCGTGGTCGGCACGCTGTGCGGTGCGGGCTTGATGAGCCTGCCGCTGGCGATGGCGCTGCTGTTCGTCGCCGCGGTGCTGGGCGACCAGGTCAACTACAGCATCGGCCGTGCGGTCGGGCCGCGCGTCTGGCAGTGGGAGAACAGCCGCTGGTTCAACAAGCGGGCCTTCGACCAGGCGCATGCGTTCTACGAGAAGTACGGCGGCATCACGATCATCCTCGCCCGCTTCATGCCCTTCGTGCGCACCTTCGCGCCGTTCGTCGCCGGCGTGGCCGAGATGAACCGTGCCACCTTCACGGTCTACAACGTGACCGGCGCTGCGTTGTGGGTCTTCGGGCTCACGCTGGCCGGCTACCTCTTCGGCAACCTGCCGTGGGTGCAGGCCAACCTGAGCAAGATCATCTGGGCGCTGATCCTGATCCCGGGCCTGATCGCCGTGTTCGGCGCCTGGAAGGCGCGCCGCGCTGCGGCGGCCTGACGCTAGCCGAGCAGCTTGAGCAGGGCGTCGAGCGCCACCGGCTTGACGAGGTGGGCATCGAAGCCGGCGTCGGCGGTGCGACGTCGGTCGTCCTCCTGGCCCCAGCCGGTCAGCGCCACGATGAGCGGGCGCTTGGCGGCCCGTTGGGCGCGGATGCGCTTCGTCGCCTCGTAGCCGTCGATCAGCGGCAAGCCCAGGTCCATCAGGATCACATCGAAGACGTCGTTGGCAGCGGCCTGCACGGCCTCCAGTCCGTCGTACGCGCGTTCCGTCGAGTGGCCGTTGACCTGCAGCAGGAACGACAGCGAATCGGCCGCGTCGCGGTTGTCGTCGACGACGAGGATGTGCCGCCCTGCAGCCGAGGTCGGCGCCGCGGGAGACAGCGCCGCGGGCATCGCGGCTGCCTCTTCCACGACGATGGGCAGGCGCACCTCGAACTCGCTGCCCCGACCGAGGCCCTCGCTGTGCACCGCCACCGTGCCACCGTGCAGCGCCACCAGGTCCTTCACCAGGGCCAGGCCGATGCCCAGGCCCCCCGCAGAGCGCCCCATCGACGAGTCGACCTGGGTGAAGAGCTGGAACACGCGGGGCAGGTCGGCTGCGCCGATACCGATGCCGTTGTCGCGCACCCGGATCACGACATTGCTCCCCTCGATCGCCGCGCTCAGCTCGACTTTGCCGCCGCGCTGCGTGAACTTGCAGGCGTTGCTGACCAGGTTGCCGACGATCTGCACCAGCCGCACGGGGTCGGCGTTCAGCACCACGGCTTCGGCCGGCACCGACAGCACCAGCGTGTTGCCGCGCGCCTCGAACGCCGAGCGCGCGGCCTGCTCCACCTGGTGCAGCACCGCGGCCAGGCTGAGCCGCTCCAGGCGTAGTTCGATCTTGCCCAGGCTGACGCGGCTCACGTCCAGCAGGTCGTCGACCAGCCGCACCATCTGCGCAACCTGCCGCTCCATCATCTCCAGCGCCGAGTCGCTGGCGCGACCCGCAGGCTGACGTCGATCGGCGGCAGCTTGGCCCGCGAGCGTGGCCCGCGCTTTCGCGGGCGCGACACGCAGGATCTGCAGCGCGTTGCGGATGGGCGCCAGCGGGTTGCGCAACTCGTGCGCCAGCATCGCCAGGAATTCGTTCTTGCGCCGGTCGGCTTCGCGCAGCGCCTCCTCGGCGCGGCGACTCGCGGTGATGTCGAGCAGCATGTTGACGCCGCCGGCCAGGCGGCCGGCGGTATCGCGCACGATCGTCGGGTAGGAGCGGAACCAGGCCCGCGTGCCGTCCGGCCTTTCGATGACGGCCTCGACCCCCGGCATCGCGCGGTCCTCGCGCAGTGCGGTGGCCAGCGGCGCCTGGGCCGGCGCGATCGGCGCGCCCGCGCTGTCATAGATCTTCCAGCCCGTGCTCCAGTCGGCAATGCCGAGCACCGGCGTGTGCCCGGTCAGCGCGACGAGGGCCGGGTTGAAGTGGGTCAGTCGGCCGTCGACATCGGTGGTGTAGACGCCGGCCGGCAACGCGTCGACCATTTCGCGGAAGTGCCGCTCCCTGTCGCGCAGGGCTTCTTCGGCGCGCTTGCGCTCACCGATGTCGGCCACCATCGCCACGGCACGCAGCGCCTGCCCGTGGTCATCGTGGACCAGGTTGACGGTCACGTGGACCCAGATCGGCGTGCCGTCCTTGCGCAGCATGCGCTTTTCGATCCCGTGACGGGACGAGGCACCCTGCAGCAGGCGCATGAAGCCTTCCCAATCTGCTGCCCGCTCGTCCGCATGCGTCAGCTCGAGGAAGCTCCGGCCAATCACCTCCGGCCGGTTGTAGCCCAGCAGGTTCGCAAAGCAGTCGTTGACGAGCAGCAGCTCCCCGCTGTGGGGGTCGGTCTCGCAGACGCCCACGCTGGTGGCATCGAACATCGCGCGGAAACGGCCCTCGCTCAGCTGCAGCGCCTGCTCGTTGCGCTTGAGGGCGTCGATGTCGGTCAGCACCAGCACCGCGCCGTCGATGCGGTTGTCGTGCGTGACGTAGGGCCGCATGTCGAGTGCGAGCCAGCGGCCGTCCTTGTCCTGCAGCACCAGCGACTGCGGTTGCACGCTGTCGATCACCTGGTGGATCAACTGTTCGAGGTTGGGCAGGTCCAGGCGGTGGCGGATGTGGCCGATCGGCCGGCCGATGTCGGCCACCACGAGGCTGAATTGACGCGCCGCCTGGGAGCTGAACCGGCGCACAGCGAGGTCGCGGCCCAGCAGCACCACCATCAGCTGGGCCGAGTTCTGGATGTTGATCAGGTCGTTGCCGAGCAGGGCGAGCTCGGCATTGCGGTGCGCCATCTCGTCGTTGACGGTGGTCAGCTCCTCGTTCGACGACTCGAGTTCCTCCTTGGAGGTCGTCAGCTCCTCGTTCAGGCTTTGCAGCTCTTCGTTGGCCGACTGAACCTCTTCGTTCGAGGCCTGCAGTTCTTCGGTCGACGCTTCCTGCCGTTCCTCGATGACGCGCAGGTAATCGCGCGTTTCGGCCAGGTCGTCCTCGAGTTCGCCGATGCGGCGTTTGTCGTCGGCCGACGCGGCCGAGTTGGC
>JAABTC010000225.1 GCA_011390055.1 Burkholderiales bacterium
TTCACGACCTGTTCGGCCATGTACCGCTGTTGTTCAACCCGGTCTTCGCCGACTACATGCAGGCGTACGGCGCCGGCGGCATGAAAGCCAGCCGATTGGACGCCTGTGAACTGCTCGCGCGGCTTTACTGGTACACAGTGGAGTTCGGCCTGATTGCGACGCCTGCCGGGTTGCGGGCCTACGGGGCGGGCATCCTGTCGTCGGCGGGCGAACTGGTTCACAGCGTCTCGGCGGCCGGGCCGCAGCGCATCGCCTTCGACCTGGCGCGCATCATGCGCACGCGCTACAAGATCGACAGCTACCAAAGCACCTACTTCGTGATCGACACGTTCGAGCAGTTGTTCGCAGCCACCGCACCCGACTTCAGTGCCTTGTACCAGGCAACCCGTCGTCAGACTGAAATCGAGGCCGGCAGGGCCCTGCCGGGCGAGCGCAGCTTCAACTGAGCCAACGCAGGGCTTCCGCCCAGGGCTCCGGAGAATCGACCAACTTCACATGGGCCACCCCCACCAGGTGGCGGTTGTCGGCACCGGGAAGGGTGGCCGCCCGCGGTGGGAAGACGATGTTGTCGCAGTGACTGTAGAAGCACGTGAAGTGCTGCGCGCGTGCTTGCGGTTCTCCACTTGCCACCGCTTGCAGCCACGATGATCCGGGCCGCATTTGCCGACCGTTGAGCGACACCGCGAACCGTGCAAGCCAAGTGCCCTGGTGCGGCGTGCCGAGCGTGATCACATGTCGCACTGCGGCGTCGGGCCGGCCACGCCACCACTGACGCACCACGAGCCCGCCCATGCTGTGGGCCACGATCAGGGGGGCTCGACCCGTGGTTCGCGCCATGCGCTCCACGGCGGCATCGACGGCCTGGGTTCCTTCATCGATGGAGCCAAACACCGAAGACAGGTTGACCGCGATGAACGGCTGGTCGCGCGCGGACAGGCGTGCAAGCCAGGGATTCCAGAGCCCTCGGTTGCAGACGAAGCCGTGCACCAGAACGACGCCGATGCGTCCGCTGGCAACGTCAGGCACGCAGTCGGGCCAACGCCCGCTGCGAAAAGGCTGACGCCAGCCAAAGACCTGCACGGCAGCGAACACTTCGCCGACCCAGGCCCGCACGGTCTGGCCGAATGTGGGTCTCGGGGCGGGGTCGGCACCGTGCACTTGGCGCATGACGATGAACTCGATGGCCAGCACCCCTGCATGGAAGAAGACGATCATGAGGCCACCCACCAGGGCCCAGTTCGGATGCCCCGCACGCCAGACGAGCACCGTCCAGGCGGTAGCCAAAAGCACCAGCCCCAGCGTGGTGGCTCGCAGCAGCCAGGCCAACATCAATGTGCGAGCGCGACGCTGCGGCCGCTCAGCTGGCGGGCCAGTCCTGTGGCCAGTTTGTTCACCAGGCCGTAGATCGACAACTGTGGGTTGGCGCCGATGCTGGTGGGGAACAGCGAGCCGTCGTGCACCGACAGGTTGCCGATCTGCCAGTGACGCCCATCGGGGGCGACGACGCCTCGCCTTTCGTCGGCGCCCATCGCACAGCCGCCCATGACGTGGGCGCTGAACAGCCGGGTCGACAGCGGCTGCATCGGCAGTTCGCGCAGGCCGACCCGCGCTGCGGCCCAACTGCTGTATGGCGTTGCGAACTCATGGCCCACCACCACGTGCTCGGCCCCGGCTGCGAACTGAAGCTCGGCCATGCTGAGGAAAGCGCGGCGGGCCGCCTCCATCAGAAAGTCATTCGTCGGGTAGTGCAGGGTCGGTGATCCATCGTCACGCAGCTTGACCTGGCCGCCCGGTGATTGCGGATGAAACCCATCACGCATCAGAGCAAGAGTGGCCTGGCTGTTCGGAAACTCCGCAAGCCGGGCGGCTGCCGCTTGGCCGAAACCGTTGATCGTCGTGCTGTAGATCACCGGGTGCAACGGCGCGACTTCAAGCTTGTACCCCATCGGCCCATCGATTGGCGATACCTCGAGAAAGTGGTCGCTGTAAACCGTTTGCGGCGCGCCCTGCCAGCCCTCGATCCGGTCGCGAAAGACGCCCCGCGACGCGACCACTGGGTGCAGGAAGGTTCGGGCCCCGAGGACAGCGTGCGGATCGGGCGCCTTCGACCGCAACAGCAGTGCCGGCGAATTGATCGCGCCACCGGCCAGGACATAGTGCCGCGCGACGATGCGGATGGACCGGCCCCCTGCAGTGGGCGCCGAGTCGAGCCCAACAGGAATGCAGTCGAGCGCCACGATCCGGTCACCTTTCAAATCCAAGCGCTCCACACGTGTCGAGACCAAGAGCGTGGCGCCACGATCGAGAGCCGTGGGCAGGGTGGTGACCAACATCGACTGCTTGGCATTCGTGGGGCAGCCGAGCCCGCAAGAACCGAGGTTCCAGCAGCCTTTGACATTGCGTTGGATGCGCGCTGAAGCCAGGCCCAGCTTCATCGCCCCACGCTGGAGCATTTCGTTGTTGGCGTTCGGTGCTGCCAGCCAGGGTGCGATGCTGAAGCGATGCTCCGCCTGTTGGAACCACGGGGCCATGGCCTCGCTGGACAGGGACGGCAAGCCCAGGCGATCGACCCAGTAGCCCAAGGTCGCCGCCGGCGTTCGGAACGAACTGGTCCAGTTCACGGTGGTCGAGCCGCCGACGCAGCGGCCTTGCAAGATGGTGATCGCCTGGTCCTGGGTCTTGCGTGCGGCACTCTCCTGGTACAGCGCAGGGTAGGCGTCGCTTTCGAGCTGGGTGAAGTCCTGGCTGGATCTCAGCGGGCCTTCCTCGACGATGACGACGTTCAATCCTGCAGCTGTCATGAGTTCAGCCGTCACGCCGGCACCGGCGCCGCTGCCGATGATGGCGACGTCGCACTCCAATGAGCGTGGCGCGGGTTGTTGGCGACCGCCGAAGACCCGCCACCCGCGTGCCAACCCGTCTGCGATGGGATCGTTCACAGGTTCTCCGGCGCTGCCCACATCATGCGACCGCTCGCGGGCCGGGATAGCCCAGTGAAATCCAAGTGGTCGGGGCAGCGTACCAGGCAGCTCGTGCCAGATCTCTTAGCGCGTGGTAAACCTGTCGCCGCTGGGTCCAGGGCGAACGACGCATCGTCTCGAGGGCATCGCGAAATTGCTCTCTGGATGCGTCAGGCCAAGGCGTCGCCAGGCCGCTCAGGGCCCATCTTCCTGGAGCGAGCGCCATCAGCGACAGCACCTGCGCGAGTTCGCGTTGGCTGCTCGGCGGCAATCCGCTCACCGTGCCAGCCAGACGATCCAAGTACGCTGGCATCACGGCTTGCCGGTCTCGGTCATCGGTTGGCAGGCTGCCTTCGAGCAAAGCGGTTGCGATCGCGGCGAGCACCTGGAACGCAGAAGCTGACAGCGGTGCGTGTTCGCTCTTCGGCGTCTTTGCAAGCCAGGCGACACCACCGCCGACACCCACAGACGCCGATCCCACGACACCAAGTTTCAGCAGCCGGCGACGTTGCATGAGGCCAGTGTTGCATCATCGGCCGTCCGCTCGCTAGAGACGAGCGACTAACCCGTCATCCAACCATGAGCACAGACGCCGCTTCCATTCTCGGGCAACTCGAGATCGTTCGCCTGGAACGGGTTCGTCGCGCGGTGGACCCGAAGCTTGGCCTTCGCGTGGAACTCATCAAGCGCTACCAACAAGGTCGATTGACCGACACGTACGCAGACCTGTTGAACGATCCCCGCTATGCATCAGCATGCAGGTTTTTTCTGGACGACCTGTATGGTCCAGGAGACCATAGCCTCCGGGACAACCAATTCGCGCGCATCGTTCCGACTCTGTGCCGCCTGTTTCCCAACGACGTGGTTGCAACCGTCGACGCTTTGGCACGTCTGCACGCTGTTTCGGAACAAC
>JAABTC010000226.1 GCA_011390055.1 Burkholderiales bacterium
GCACCACGCCGCGCCAGTTGCTGGACAAGATGGTGCGCGGCGACGAAGTGCTGGAGACCGTCCGTTTCGTTGAAGGCGCCACATTCGCCCAACTGCGCGATGCACTGGCCAAGGCCCCGTCGCTCAAGCCGACCACGCGCGCCCTGACGCCTGCCGAGCTGATGAGCGCGCTGGGCGAGCCCGGCCAGTCGCCGGAAGGGCGTTTCTTCCCCGACACCTATGCCTACAGCCGCGGCGTCAGCGACCTGACGGTGTTGAAGCGCGCCCATGCCGCCATGCAGCGCCGCCTGGTGGCGACCTGGGCCGAGCGCCAGCCCGACCTGCCGTTGAAGACGATGGACGAAGCGCTGATCCTGGCGTCGATCGTCGAGAAAGAGACCGGTCGCGAGGCCGATCGGCCTCTGGTGGCCGGTGTGTTCGCCAACCGCTTGCGCATCGGCATGCCGTTGCAGACCGACCCCACCGTCATCTATGGCCTGGGCACCAGCTTCGATGGCAACCTGCGCAAACGCGATCTGCAGGCCGACACGCCCTACAACACCTACCTGCGGCGCGGGCTGCCCCCGACCGCCATTGCGTTGCCGGGTGCGGCTTCGCTGCGCGCCGCGGTGCAACCGGCCAAGACGCCTGCGCTCTACTTCGTCGCGCGCAGCGATGGTGGCGGCGGCAGCGTCTTCAGCGCCACGCTCGCCGAACACAACAAGGCGGTCGACCAGTTCCAGCGCGGCAACAAGGGCCGCGCGTCGAAATGAGCGCATCGCCCGGCCGGTTCATCACCTTCGAGGGCATCGACGGCGCCGGCAAGTCGTCGCACATCGACGCGTTGGCGGCCTGGCTGCGCCAGCGCGGCCACACCGTGGTCTGCACCCGGGAGCCCGGCGGTACCGGCTTGGCAGAGCGCCTGCGCGAGCTGGTGCTGCACGAGCCGATGGACGCCCTGACCGAAGCGCTGCTGGTCTTCGCTGCGCGCCGCGATCACCTGCTGCAATGCATCGCCCCGGCGTTGGCCAGGGGCGAGACCGTGCTGTGCGACCGCTACACCGATGCGAGCTTTGCGTACCAGGGGGGAGGGCGAGGGCTCGAACCGGCCATCCTGCAGGGCCTCGAGCAGTGGGTGCAGCAGGGCCGTTCGCCCGACCTGACGTTGTGGTTCGCGCTGGACCCGGCGCTGGCGGCCGAACGCCGCGCCGCCGCCCGTGCGCCGGATCGCTTCGAGCGCCTGGACGCGGCCTTCTTCGAGCGCGTGCATGCTGCGTACGCCGCCCGCGCAGTGGCCGACCCGAAGCGTTTCGTGCGCATCGACTCGGCGCAGGGCCGGGACGTCGTCGGGCAGCTTGTGCTCGATGCCGTCCTGGCTCGGCTCCAGGCATGAGCGATCGCACCGATCTGCTGCCCTGGCTGGCGCCCGCCCTCGCGCGCGGCCTCGCGCTGCGCGCCCATGCGCTGCTGTTGCACGGGCCTGGCCAGGTGGGGCAACTCGAGCTGGGCCTGGCGCTGGCGCGCGGTTGGTTGTGCGAGACCGCTGCGTCGGCGCGCGGCGAGCCGGCCTGCGGACAGTGCCACAGCTGCCGCTTGATGGACGCACGTTCGCACCCCGACTTTCTGTTGCTGATCCCGCAGGCGCTGCGCGAGAGCCTGGGCTGGCAAGCCGCCGAGGAAGGCGACGATGGCGGCGGCGCCAAGGCCAGCAAAGCCAAGCCCAGTCGCGAGATCCGCATCGACGCGGTGCGCTCGGCCATCGACTGGGGTCACAAGACGGCCACCCGCGGGCGGGCCAAGGTGATCCTGATCCACCCGGGACAGGCGCTCAACGCCGTCGCGGCCAATGCCTTGCTGAAAACGCTCGAAGAGCCGGCCGGCAGGTTGCGTCTGGTGTTGACCGCGCACGACCCCGAAGCGCTGCTGCCGACGGTGCGCAGCCGTTGCCAGCGCTTGCCGATCGAGCTGCCGGTGCGCGAGGTTTCGGTGGCCTGGCTTGCCGAGCAGGGCGTCGACGCGGCGGCCGTGCTGCTGGCCGCGGCCGGCGGCCAACCGCTCGAAGCCCTGGCCCTGCGCGCCGACGGCATCGATGCCGCAGCCTGGCAGACCCTGCCGGGGGCGGTGCTGCGGGGCCAGCCTGCGGCCGTTGCCGATTGGCCGCTGACGCGACTGGTCGACGCACTGCAGAAACTCTGCCACGACCTTTTGCTGTTGCGCACCGCGCCAGGCCTGGCGCCGCGCTACTTCGAAGCCACCCTGCTGCAGCCCTTGATCCAGGGTGCGCTGCCGTCGGCCGAGGCCCTGGCGCAATGGGCGGCCGCACTGTTGCATGCGGCACGCCACGACGAGCACCCGTGGCATGCGGGCTTGCGCAGCGAAGCCCTCCTCGCGCAGGGTGCCCGGCTGTGGCAAACGCCACGTTCTGAGACTGCCGGTGCAGCATCTTCCTTGGCTACACTCGGCGCTCGATGAGCGAAGCTGTCCCCCGCACCACCCAGGCCAACGCTCCCGCCAACACCTCGGGGCGGCCGAGCGTGATCCAGTTGGTGTTTCGCGAGAAGGGCGCGCTGTACGCGGCGTACATTCCACTGTTCACCGCCGGCGGCCTGTTCGTGCCGACCACGCGCGACTACAAGCTCGGCGAAGACATCTACCTGTTGCTTTCGCTGCCCGACGATCCGCAGCGCTACCCGGTGGCAGGCAAGGTGGGCTGGATCACCCCGGCCAATGCGTCGGGTGGCCGGACCCAGGGCGTCGGGGTTCGCTTTCCCAGCGACGAGAAGACCCGCTTGCTGAAGATGCGCATCGAAGAGTTGCTCGGCACCTCGATCCAGTCGGCCAAGCCCACCCAGACCATCTGAGTCTGCCCGGCGAGCGAGCGCGCTCGCGGCTTTGCCGCTACGCTCGGCGCCGATGTACGTCGACTCCCACTGCCACCTCACCAACGACGGCCTGATCGAGCGCATCGACGATGTGCGTGCCCAGATGCAGGCCGCCCAGGTGGACCGCGCGCTGGTGATCTGCACGACGCTCGAGGGCTTCGATGCGGTGCACGCCCTGGCCACGCGCTACGACAACTTCTGGGCCAGCGTCGGTGTGCATCCGGACGAGGAGGGCGTCACCGAGCCTAGCCTCGATGACCTGCTGCGGCGTGCCGCGTTGCCGCGCGTGGTGGCGATCGGCGAAACCGGGCTCGACTACTTTCGCATCGGCCAACGCAGCCACGCCGACATGGCCTGGCAACGCGAACGCTTTCGCGTGCACATCCGCGCTGCGCGACACACCGGCAAGCCACTCGTGATCCACACCCGCAGCGCGAGCGCCGACACGCTGGACATCCTGCGCGAGGAGGGCGGCCAGGCGGTGCGCGGCGTCTTCCACTGTTTCACCGAAACGGCCCAGGTGGCGCGCGCCGCGCTCGACCTGGGCTTCCACATCTCGTTCTCCGGCATTCTGACCTTCAAGAACGCGGCCGATCTGCGCGAGGTGGCGCGCTGGGTGCCGCTGGACCGGCTGTTGATCGAGACCGACAGCCCGTACCTGGCGCCGGTGCCGCACCGCGGCAAAACCAACCAGCCGGCCTACGTGCCCTGGGTGGCGCGGCAGCTGGCCGCGTTGCGCGGCATGGCGGCCGAGGACATCGGCGCGGCCACCGGCCGCAATTTCGAACACCTCTTCATCCAGGAAGCATCTTGAGAAACTACTTTAAGACGTTCATATATCTTGTTGTCGCGTCGACAGTTTCGACGGCGATGGCCGGCAGCTACGAAGACTTTTTCCAAGCCGTCAACCGCGACGATGGCGACACTGTCGCCACCTTGGTGCAACGCGGCTTCGACCCCAACTCGCGCGACCTCTCAGG
>JAABTC010000227.1 GCA_011390055.1 Burkholderiales bacterium
CGATGCGCAGGGACTGACGCTCGCGCTGCGCAATCTGGTCGACAACGCGCTCAAGTTCAGTCGCGCCAGCGCGCCGCCCCGAATTTCGATCGCTGCCGTGCGCCGCGAAGGCAGCATCGAGCTGTCGGTGCGCGACAACGGGATTGGCTTCGACATGAAGTTCCACGACCGCATCTTCTCGATCTTCCAGCGCCTGCACCGGTCGGAGGACTATCCGGGCACCGGCATCGGCTTGGCGATCGTGCGCAAGGCCATGGAGCGCATGGGCGGGCGCGTGACGGCAAACAGCCGGCTGGGCGAGGGCGCTACCTTTACACTGCGCCTGCCGGAGGCCGATGAGATATGACCGATCGCCCTATCTTGCTGATCGAAGACAACCCGATGGATGTGGATCTGACACTGCGTGCGTTCAAGCGTCGCCGGGTCACCAACAGCATCCTCGTGGCGCGCGACGGCGAGGAGGCGCTGGCTTGGCTGCCGCGCTGGGAGGCCGGCGAGCCGTGGCCGGCGGTGATCCTGCTCGATCTGAAGCTGCCCAAGGTGGACGGCCTGGAAGTGCTGCGCCGCATCAAGCAGCATCCGACGCTGTGCGTGATCCCGATCGTCGTGCTGACGACGTCCGAGGAGAGTGCCGATGTGCAGAGCGCCTACCTCCTCGGTGTCAACTCCTACATCGTCAAGCCGGTCGAGTTCGACAAGTTCATGGAGGTCAGCGAGAAGCTCGACCTCTACTGGACGGTGGTCAACAAGCGCAGTTACTGATTGGTCGCCGTGCGGATTCTCTACGTCGAAGACAATCCGCGCGACGCCGATCTGGTGACGCGCAGCTTGCTGGGCGGCCGCGATCCCGCGCAGCTGGTCGATGTGGTGTCCACCCTCGCCGCCGCGCGCGCGGCGCTCGTGGAGCCGCTGCGCTTCGATCTCGTTCTGACCGACCTCAACCTGCCGGACGGCAATGGGCTGGAACTGGTGGCCGAGATCCGCCACCGCCGGCTGCCGGCGGCCGTCGTGGTGCTCACCAGCCAAGGCGACGAGGGGTTGGTACTGGCGGCGCTCAAGGCCGGGGCCAATGACTACCTGGCCAAGACCGACGACATCGCCGAACGCGTGAAGGTGACCGCGCGCGCCGCGCTGGCGGCCTTCCGCGACCACAGCGTGCGCCATGCGCAGGCGCTGCGCGTGCTGTACGTCGAGCACAACGCGCAGGACATCGACCTGACCCGGCGTCACTTCGAAGCCCACGCGGCGCACCTCCAGCTGGAGGCGGTCGCCGACGCCGCCGCAGCGCTCGGCCGGTTGCCCGGCGCGCCGGACGAGGCCGCGCGCTTCGACGCGCTGCTGCTGGACTTCCGCCTGGCCGGCGACAGCGGACTCGACCTGCTCAAGGTGGTACGCCAGGAGCGCAACCTCGACCTGCCGGTGGTCCTTGTCACGGGCCAGGGCAGCGAGGAAGTCGCAGCGCTCGCGATGCGCCTGGGCGCCACCGACTACGTCGTCAAGCGTGCCAACTACCTGCTGGCGCTGCCGGCCGTGATCGAGAACGCCTTTCACCGCGTGCAGACGGCGCGCGAGCAGTCGGCCCTGCGCGTGCTCAACGCTTCGCTGGAACGCAAGGTCGAGGAGCGCACCGCCGAACTCGAGACCGCCCGCATCGCGGCCGAGGCGGCGAACCAGAGCAAGTCGGCCTTCCTGGCGCGCATGAGCCACGATCTGCGCACGCCGCTGAATGCGATCCTGGGTTTTTCGCAACTGCTGGCGCTGGATCCCACGCTGCTTCCCGACGGAGGCCCGCGGCGGCAAGCGCAGTTGATCCACGACGCCGGCAAGCACCTGCTGTCATTGATCGACGAGGTGCTGGACGTGGCGCGCATCGAGTCGGGCGAGATTCGATTGAGCCTCGAGACGGTCGATGCTTGTCGCCTGGTGAAGGAGTCCATGCAGATGGTGGGCCCGCTGGCTGCCCAGCACCAGGTCATCTTGAAGCACGAGCCGCCGCAGGGAAACTGCCTCGTCCGGGCCGACCTCACGAAGTTGCGCCAAGTGCTGGTCAACCTGCTGACCAATGGCGTCAAGTACAACCACCCGGGCGGCTTCGTGGAAGTGACCTTGTCGAGCCAGCCCAAAGGCGTGTGCCTGTCCGTGGCCGACAAAGGCCGCGGCATGACGCCCGAGCAACTCGTCGGCCTCTACCAACCGTTCAACCGCCTGGGGGCGGAGGCCAGCGGCGTCGAAGGCACGGGGCTGGGGTTGGTGATCGCCAAGCAGCTGATCGATGCGATGGGGGGCCGGCTGGACGTGCGCAGCGCGCCCGGGTCCGGGTCGACGTTCACGATCACGCTGCCGGTCGCCGAAACCGCGGCGGTGCGCGAACGCGAGCCGACACCGCCGCGCCTGCCGGAGGTGCGCCCGATCCGTGATGTGCCGCTGCGCGTGCTCTACGTCGAAGACAACCCGGTCAATCAGATCCTGATGCGCGAGATGCTTCGCTCGCAGCCCGGTGTGGAGCTGGAGATGGACGCCGACGGCCCGTCTGCCTTGGTGCGCGCGGTGCGGTGGCAACCGCAGCTGGTGTTGCTGGACCTGGACTTGCCGGGCATGAGTGGCTACGAAGTGCTGCGCTGCCTGCGGGCCGACCCCGCCACAGCCGGCATTCCCTGCGTCGCGGTGTCAGCGTTCGCGCATGGACCGGAGATCGCAAATGCCCTCGAACAGGGCTGCGTCGCCTACCTGACGAAGCCCTTCGAGATGGCGCAGCTCTACGACATGATCGGGCGCTACGCTCTCTGACCCACTCGGGTCGGCCTGATCGATTTCGGGGTGTCGATGCTGGGTCGGGTCATGGTGAAGATTGGTAAAGCCGGGCCGGGCGGGCGGTGCCGGGTCAGCCGGTTGCGGCAGCGCGCGTTAGGCCCTTCCGGCCCGACGTTCCGTGGGCCGCGCCCGCCCCTGTCCCCGAGCCGCACCCGCCGTCCACGACCGCTCCCTGCATGCCCGCCAGCAGCCACGTCGCAGGAACCGTCCGCCAGCACAGCGCGAGCCGCGCCGTGGCTGGCCCCGCGCTGGTCGAGTGGGCGCTCGCGTTGGCGGCGTTGGCGCTGCTGTGGCCTTCGTTCACCCGCCTGGCCGAGCGGCCCGAAGGGCGCGACGGCCGCTACGCTGCGGCGCCCGTCACCCTGGCTGCACTGCCCGAGCCGACCTTGCCGGCGGCTTGCCGTGCGTTCGCGCGGCAAGCGCAGGCGATGCTGCGGACACGCTTGTGCGCCGGCGGCCGCGACGTCGTCGAGGGCGCGGAAGGTGAGGCCGCTCAGGCCGCGGTGGTGCGCGAACTCGACGCCGCGACCGCGCAGACTGGGGCCGTGCTGGTGCAGCCCTTGCAGCAGGCCCAGGCGCGTCTCGACCGGCTGCGCGCCGCGACGCCCGAGCCCGACGTCGACAGCGACGTGCGCGAGCGGGCCAACGCGGTGGCGGCGGTCGAAGCCGACCTGCTGCCCTACATCGAACGATTCCAGCTGCACGGCACGGTCCTGACCGGCCCCCTCGCGGGCCCGCCGGTGTTGGTCTGCGCGCAACAAGGGCTGCACGCGGCGCTGCGCGGCGGTGGCCCGGCCCCGACCCAGCGCGCCGACGCGGCGCTGCTCTACGCCGCCGCGCTCGACGGCCAGGGCGGCACCGGGGCGTTGGCAGCCCAGGCCGGCTGGGCCGACCCGGCACCGGGCGCCTGCGCGGGCGGCAGCCTTGACGCGCTCGCGCGCAGCGCCACCTTGCTGGGCGCCGCGCGCCAGGCGCAGACTGACGAGCGCAAGAACGAGGCGATGCGGGCGCTGCTGGGCCAGGCCGGC
>JAABTC010000228.1 GCA_011390055.1 Burkholderiales bacterium
CATGGCTCGCGTTTCAGGGTGTGCAACTCGGGCTCGAGCAGCGACAGTTGAAGCTGGCACAAGCAAGCCTGGATGGCCAGCACGAGGCCGCGACGAAGCTGCGGGCTGCGCTCGACGCGCTGGCCACCGCCACGGCGAAGCTTGCCGCTGGCGGCAACGCGAACGCGCGCGTCGTCGTCGAGGAACTTCGCAAACGCGGCGTCACGATTCGTCAATAGAGAGCCCGTATCAAGCGGCGATGCGCCACAGCCCGCTGGCCACACCCAGCGCGCCGAGCGCGGCGAGCACGCACCAGATCAGCCGCCGCAATCGCGCTTCGTCGAGTCGAAGGTAGATGCGCTGGCCGATCCAGATGCCGAGCAGCGAGAACGGCAAGGCTACTGCGACCAACTTCCAGCCAAGTCCACCCAACATGCCCGTGCCGCCCGCCCAGGTCAGCGCATACAGGTCGGTGAAGAGGAAGAACGCGATCAGGCTCGCGCGGCCCACCGCGGTGCCGGTGGTCGCGAAGTAGAAGACGATCGCCGGCGGCCCGCCGATGCCGGCCGCACCATTGAGCAGGCCCGCGGCGCCGCCGACGGCCAGCGCGCCGGCGGCGCCGGGCCGTTGCGCAGGCGCTAGCCGCTGCGCCCATCCCGACAGCATGGCCAGCGCGATCGCCAGCAGGCACCCCGACACCGCCAGGCGCATCGGGTTCGGATCGAGCGTGGCCAGCACGGTCAGCCCGATTGGCGTCGTCAGCGCGCAGCCGAGCACGACCCAGCGCAGCGAGCGCCAGTCGATCTGGCGCCAGATGCTGGGCACCAGGTTCACGGTGGTGAGCAACTCGACGGCCAGGAAGGCCGGCACGACTTGCGCGGGTGGCAGCACGATCGACAGTGCGCCGATGCCGATCATCGACGAGCCGAAGCCCGAGACGCCGCGCACGATGAACGCGGCCAGCGACGCCAGCGCGATCCAAGCCAGGGTGGGTGGATCGAAGCCCAGCATCGACGCAGCCGATCTCGATCGCTTGCCGCAGCGCTTAGAGCAGCCGCCCCATGCGCCGTGCCGCCTCGTTCAGCGCGGGCAGCCGCGCCATCGCGTTCTCGACCGACAGCCGCACCGCCGGTGCATGCACGGCAATCGCGGCCCGCACTCGCGCCTGCACGTCGCGCACCGGCACCGCGATGGCGACCAGCCCGGCGATGAACTCCTCGCGGTCCAGCGCATGGCCCTCGCGCTCGATCGTTTCGCACTCGGCTCGCAGGTCGCGCGCGCGGGTCAGGGTATTGACCGTCATGCGCGTCAGCGGGGCGTGCTTGAGCACCGCATCACGCTCGGCCGGTGCCATGTGGGCCAGGAACAGCTTGCCGCTGGCGGTGCAGTGCAGCGGCACGTGCACGCCCACGTCCATCGTCAGGCGCCACGGCCATGGCGCCTCGACCCGGTCCAGGTAGAGCACGCTGGCGCCGTCGAGGGTGGTGAAGTTGCACGTCTCGCCGACCTTCTCCACCAGATCGGCCAGCACCGCATGGCGCAAGGCGCGCGCGCTGCCGTGGTTGAGCGCATCCAGCGCCAGCCGCCGCAACGCCGGGCCGACGCCGAAGCTCCGCTCGTCGATGTCGCGCGCCAGGAAGCCGCTGGCCAGCAAGTGGGTGCACAGCCGGTGCGTGGTGGCCTTCGCGAGCCCCAGCCGCGTCGACAGTTCGGCCAGCGACTGCGGTCGGCCCTCCTCGGCCAGCAGCGTGAGCAGGCGCAGGCTGCGTTCGGCCGACGAGCGGGCCACGGGGTTCGGCTCCCGGGGCGGCGGCTTGATCAGGGCGCGGGCGCGAGCGGGCATGACGACTCAGGGTAAGCGATCAAACGGGCGCATTGTCTTGGCCTGCAGGGCTGCCTATGATGCGCCAAGTCGGTTCGCAAAGCGGATCGTTTCGTTCCGTTTTCGTTGGGGTTTTCATCACGCCATGCTGGCCGGTACCGCAGACGAGTACGACTACATCGTCGTCGGCGCAGGTTCGGCGGGTTGCGTGCTCGCGGCACGGCTCAGCGAAGACCCGGCCACGCGCGTGCTGCTGCTCGAGGCCGGGCCGCCCGATCGCTCGCCCTGGATCCACCTGCCTATCGGCTACGGCAAGACCATGTGGGACCCGACAGTCAACTGGTGCTTCCACACCGACCCCGATCCCAACATGAACGGCCGTCGCATCTACTGGCCGCGCGGCAAGACGCTCGGCGGCTCGAGCTCGATCAACGGCCTGATCTACATCCGTGGCCAGCGGGAAGACTACGACCACTGGGCGGCGCTGGGCAATGCCGGCTGGGGCTATGACGACGTGCTGCCGTACTTCATCCGCTCGGAGGCGAACCAGCGTGGCGCCGACGCCTTCCACGGCGACCGAGGGCCGCTGCGCGTTTCCGACATCGGTGCCCGCGACGAACTGATCGAGGCCTTCATCGACGGCGCGGCCGAACAGGGCGTGCCGCGCAACGACGATTTCAACGGGGCCGAGCAGGAAGGCGCCGGCTACTACCAGCTCAACACCTGGCGCGGCCTGCGGTGGAGCACTGCCAAGGGTTACCTGCGGCCGGCACGGCGCCGCCCCAACCTGCACGTGCGGACGGGCGCGCAGGCCACCCGCGTGCTGTTCGAGGGGCGCCGCGCGGCGGGCGTGGGCTTTCGACAGGGCCAGGCTGAGCACCAGGCGCGCTGCAGGGCCGAAGTGCTGCTCTGCGCCGGCGCCATCCAGTCGCCGCAACTGCTGCAGCTCTCGGGGATCGGGCCGGCGGCCCTGCTGGCGCAACACGGCATCGCGGTGCTGCACGACGCGCCCGGTGTCGGCGAAAACCTGCAAGACCACCTGCAGGTCCGCCTGATCTTCGAAGCGACGCGTCCCACCACCAACGACCGCCTGAATTCCTGGCACGGCCAGGCCGCGCTCGGCCTGCAGTGGCTGTTCTACCGCAGCGGCCCGCTGGCCGTCGGCATCAACCAGGGCGCCTGCTTCATGCGTGCGCTGCCGGGCGAATCGGCCACGCCCGATACGCAGTTCCACGTCGCCACGCTGTCGGCCGACATGGCCGGCGGCAAGGTCCACCCCTTCTCCGGCATGACGTTGTCGGTGTGCCAGCTGCGCCCCGAGTCGCGCGGCCACATCCGCATCCGCTCGGCAGACGCGCGGATCCCACCCGAGATGCAGCCGAACTACCTGTCGACAGAACTCGACCGCCGCTGCGCGGTGGCGGGGATGAAGGCCGCGCGGACGATCGCGGCCTCCGCGGCCCTGCGCCCGTTCATCAAGCGCGAAGTCAAGCCCGGGCCCGAAGCCTGTGACGATGCGGCACTGCTCGAGTTCTGCCGCAACCACGGGGCCACCATCTTCCATCCCAGCGGCACCTGCAAGATGGGCAACGACGCGCTCGCGGTGCTCGATGCACGGCTGTGCGTGCGTGGGGTGCAGGGACTGCGCGTGGTCGACGGTTCGGCGATGCCGACCCTCGTGTCGGGCAACACCAATGCGCCGATCGTGATGATGGCCGAGAAGGCTGCCGACATGATCCGCGCAGACGCAGGCAGACGATGACGACATTCAAGGGCGGAGCCCCCCATGGGCTCTATCGAAGGCAAGGCAATTCCTGAAGGAGACAGCGATGATGCAACCGAAGAACCCCACCCGCCGGCTCGCGCTCGGCGCCGGCGCTGCGGCGCTCACCTCCGCCGGCGCCTTGGTGGCTGCCCCCGCGATCGCCCAGGCCGTCACGCGGCTCAAGATCCAGACCGCGGTGCCGAGTTCGAGCATCTACTACGACTTGATGCGGCGCTTCGCCGACCGCGTCGA
>JAABTC010000229.1 GCA_011390055.1 Burkholderiales bacterium
TGATCAGCAGCGGGAAGAACGATGCAAGCAGCATCTTGAAGATCTCGAGCCGCGTGAAGCTGAGCAGTGCGTAGTAGGCGACCAGTGCCACGGTCGCAGCGCCCAGGCCGATCCAGAACGAGGCGGGCGCCGATTGCGACGTGGCCGCCGCGGGGCTCGCGATGGCGACAGAGCTTGCCGCAGGGGTCACGCCGGACTGCGCGCCCGGGGGCTCGGACACGGCGCCTGCGGCCGGGGGCTCGGCCACACCACCGGCACCGGGCGGCTCCGAGACACCACCGGCACCGGGAGGTTCGGCTACACCGCCTGCACCCGGGGGCTCCGACACACCGCCTGCGCCTGGGGGCTCGGAAAGACCACCGCTCTGGGGCGGCTCGGCAAGACCGCCGCTCTGCGGCGGCTCCTGCAGGCCGCCGTAGTCGGTCGCGCTTTCGCGCTGGCTGCCGATCTGCTGCAGCCCGCCGGTGGCCGCGGCCTCCGGCACGCTGGTGGCACTGCGGTAGCTGAAGATGGCGACCACCGCGAACAGCAGCAGCGGCAGCAGCGCGATCGACAGCTGGCGCAGCAGGTAGCCCGTGGACACGTCGGCGTTGCGCTTGCCCTTCAGTGCGCCCATCAGCGCAGGAAGCGCACGGCGTTCGCCGGTGGCGCCGATCGCCACCAGCGGGGCCGGCAGCGGCACGTAGCGCTGCGCGGCGGTCAGCGGCGGCGCCATGTGCGGCTTGAGCTTGGCAATCACGATGAAATACAGGATGTAGAGCGTGGCCAGCATGAGCCCCGGAAAGAACGCGCCGGCGTACAGCTGAACCACCGAGACGCCGGCCGTGGCGCCGTAGACGATCAACAGCACCGAGGGCGGGATCAGGATGCCCAGGCAGCCACCGGCGGTGATGGCGCCGGCCGAAAGCCGCACGTCGTAGCCGGCGCGCAGCATCTGCGGCAGCGCCAGCAGGCCCATCAGCGTGACCACCGCGCCGACGATGCCGGTGGCGGTGGCGAACACCGCGCAGGTCACGAGGGTGGCCACACCCAGCGACCCGGGCACGCGGGCCAACGACAGGTGCAGGCTGCTGAACAGTTTCTCGATCAGGTTCGCGCGCTCGACGAGGTAACCCATGAAGACGAAAAGCGGGATCGCGATCAGCACGTCGCTGCCCATCACCGAGAACGCACGCTGCACCATCAGGTCGAGCGTCTGCGTCATCGCGCCCTGCGCCGTCTGGCCGCCCGAGTGGTACGCGAAGTACGCGAACATCATGCCCATGCCCATCAGCGTGAACGCCGTCGGGAAGCCGAGCATGATCGCCACCACCACCAGCGACAGCATCAGCAGCCCGATGTGTCCGTTGGTGATGACGGGTGCGCTCAACAACATGAACAGCGCGGCAGCGACGATGATGCCCATCAGCGAGAAGCCGAACCAGAGTTCCTTGCGCAGCTTCATCACGCGCCCTCCTGGCGTTGCGCCGCGGGGATCACGTACTTGTCGAGCGCCTCGATGTCGGCATCCTTCACGTGCACCATCTCCTTGAGCTTGTCGACGTCGACCTCTTCCACGTCTTCTTCTCGCGCCGGCCAGGCGCCGTCGCGCAGGCACTGCACGCAGCGTACGATTTCAGCCAGCCCTTGCAGCAGCAGCACGCCGCCAGCGAAGGGGATCACGAACTTGAAGGGGTACACCGGGATCGGGTCGGCGTTGAAGGTCTGCTCGCGCATCGCCAGCGATTCGTTCGCATAGGTCCAGCCGGCCCAGGTCAGCGCGACGATGCCGGGCAGGAAAAAGAGGATGTACAGGACGAGGTCGATCGTGGCTTGCGTGCGCGGATGAAAGAAGCCGTAGAGCACGTCGCCGCGCACGTGCCCGCTCTTGCTCAGTGTGTAAGCGCCGGCAAACATGAACAAGGTGCCGTACAACATGATCTGGGCGTCGAGGACCCAGGCGTGCGGGTTGTTCATGACGTACCGGGAGAACACCTCCCAGGAAATCAGCAGCGTCAGCCCGACCACGGTCCAGGCGAAAAACTTGCCGATCCAGGTCGAGAAGCGGTCCACCGCCATCAGCAGGTTTGACATCGACGTCCTAACAGAGAGGTGAGGTCAGTGCAAAAAAGCGGGGGCGTGCCATGGCCACGCCCCCCGCGCTTGCTGGGCCGGCCCGCAGGCCGGGACCCAACCCTCAGGACTTCTTCGCGTTGCGGCCGAAGTAGTGGTTGTAGGCCATCTTGAAGTCGACCATGTAGTCGTTCTGCCATTGGCCGGCGCGTTCGGCAAAAACCTTCTGCGAAGCCAGCACCTTCTTGAACAGCGGGTTGTCGCCGGACTTCTTGTCGATCGTCTTGTCCCATGCGGCCAACTGGGCGCGCAGGATGGCGTCGGGCGTCTTGTAGAACTTCACGCCGGCCTTCTTCAGCTCGATGTAGTCCTGCGAGTTGCGCTGCACGGCTTTCCAGCTCATGTCGGCACTGGCCGCTTGCACGCCGTAGTCGATGATGGCCTTCAGCTCGGCCGGCAGCGCGTCGTACTTGCCCTTGTTGAAGAGGATCTCGAACTGCTCGCCGCTCTGGTGGAAGCTCTGCAGCATGCAGTTCTTCACCACGTCGGGGAAGCCGAGCAGGCGGTCGCTGGAGGCGTTGTTGAACTCGGCCGCATCGATCAGGCCACGGTCGAGCGCCGGGACGATCTCGCCGCCGGGCAGCGGGTTCACCGCGGTGCCCATTTCGGTGAAGATGTCGACAGCCAGGCCCACGGTGCGGAACTTCAGGCCCTTCATGTCCTCGACCTTGGCCACCGGCTTCTTGAACCAGCCCAGCGGCTGCGTCGGCATCGGGCCGTACAGGTAGGAGACGACCTCGATGTTGATCGACTTGTAGATTTCGGCCAGCAGGTCCTTGCCGCCGCCGTAGTTGTGCCAGGCCAGGACCATGTTGGGGTCCATGCCGTAGGCGGGGCCGGAACCCCACAGCGCCAGCGCTGCCTGCTTGCCGTAGTGGTAGGCCACCACGCCGTGGCCGCCGTCCAGCGTGCCCTTGTTGACCGCTTCGAGCAGCTGGAACGCCGGCACCACGGCACCTGAGGGCAGCACCTCGATCTTCAGGCGGCCGCCCGCCATGTCGTTGACCTTCTTGGCGAAGTCGGTGGCGTACTCGTGGAAGATGTCTTTCGACGGCCAGGTGCTCTGGAAGCGGAACGCAACCGTCTGCGCGCGGCTGACGGCCGGGGCGGCGAGCGCACCCGTGGCGACCGCGGCGGTCGAAGCGGCTTTGAGGAACTTGCGGCGGCGCGGTTGCGTGTCGACGGGGGTCATGCAGTCTCCTGAGTGGGAATGGGACGAGCGCGCACAACCAGCGTGCACGGTCGTGCACTATCGTTGCTCGCCGATGCCAACGGCAATTGGGGCTAGCCCCTGCGTGTCAACACGGAGCCCCAGGCCGGAACGCCGGGCGCTAGGGGCGCGCAGCGCGCCACTCCACCGCGTAGCGAACCAGCGCGGCCAGGCTCGGCAGGCCCAGTTTGCGCCTCAGATTGGTGCGGTGCGTCTCCACGGTGCGCACGCCCATGGCCAGGCGCAGGCCGATCTCGCGGCTGCTCAGGCCCTCGGCGATCAGGCCGAGCACCTCCTTTTCACGCGGTGTCAACGGGCCGGTGTCTGCCCCTGCGGACGAACGTGCTGCGTCGATGGCCGGCGAGTAGAAGCTGCCCCCGCTCTGCAGCGCGCGGATGGCACTCACGATCTCGTCGGCCGGGCTGTCCTTCAACACGTAGCCGTCGGCGCCGGCGGCGATGGCATCCTGTACGTACGCGGCGGTGTCGTGCATG
>JAABTC010000230.1 GCA_011390055.1 Burkholderiales bacterium
GGCGGCACTGGAAGGTGTACACGCTGACCCACTCGAGCTCGAAGGCCAGGCCCTCCAGGCCCTGGCTGTCGAGCGCTGCGCGCACGCGCGCGCACACGCGCTCGGGCTGCTTCTCGAGTTCGGGGTCGGCCTCGGCGCCGAGCTGGAAATCCATGCGCCAGACGTGGTCGGGCTGGCGGTGCATCAGCGCGCTTTCGCCGGCATGGAAGGTCGGTGCGAACCAGAAGCGGCGCTCGGGGCGGCCCTGCGCATCGGGCTCGCCGTCGAGCACGATGTCGGCGATCAGGAAGCGGTCCTGGAACACCTTGCCCTGCATGCCCAGGCCGAGCTGGCGCCGAATCGCACTGCGCGCGCCGTCGGCGGCCACCACCCAGTCGGCGTGCAAGGTGTAGTTGCCCTCGTCGCTGCCGACGTCGAGCCGCACGCCACCCGGGTCGGCGGCAGAGAGGGTCGCTCGCACCACCTTGTGGCGCCAGCGCAAATCGATGCCCGGCAGGGCCTGCGCCCGCTCGACCAGCATCTGCTCGACGTGGTACTGCTGCAAGTTGACCATGCCGGGCCGGCGATGCCCGCACTCGGGCAGCAGGTCGAAGCTGAAGACCTCGCGCTCGCGGTGGAACGTGCGACCGACGTTCCAGGTCACGCCCTTGTCGACCACACGCTCGCCGATGCCCAGGCGGTCGAAGATCTCGAGCGTGCGCTTGGCATGGCAGACGGCGCGCGAGCCGACGGAGACGGTGTTGTCTTCGTCGAGCACCACGACAGGCAGGCCGTGAAGCGCCGCGTCGACGGCTGCCGCCAGACCCACCAGACCGGCCCCCACGATCACCAGCGGCACGCGTCGGATTGCGGGCGCATTGAGCTCAGGCGCCCGCGCCGAGGTGTAGCGTGGCCAGGTGTAGGTCGAAAGCATCCTTCGACAAGCTCAGGATGAACGGGGTCGGGCGCTCAGCGCTTCTCGTGCATCCAGGCCGCGTGCTTGGGGGCCTTGCGCGTCTGGCTCCACTCTTCCAGCATCTCCCACTTCACGGCATCGAGCCTGGCGTTCATCTCGGGCGTGGCGGTGTCGACCGCGAGTTCGAGCCGGTGCCCGTTGGGGTCGAAGAAGTAGATCGACTTGAAGATCGTGTGCTCGGTCGGGCCCACCACCGCGATGCCGGCAGCTTCGAGTCGCGCCTTGGCCGCCAGCAGCGCGTCCAGGCTCTCGACCTTGAAGGCGATGTGCTGCACCCACTCGGGCGTGTTGCCGTCGCGCCCCATCGGCGCGGCGTTCGGCAGCTCGAAGAAGGCCAGCACGTTGCCCTGACCCGCATCGAGGAACACATGCATGTACGGATCGGGTGCGCCGGTCGAAGGCACCTGGTCTTCGGCGATCGCCAGCACGAAGTCCATCTGCAGGTGCTCGCGGTACCACTCGACCGTCTGCTTCGCGTCGAGACAGCGGTAGGCCACGTGGTGGATGCGTTGCGTGAGGGTCATGGCGTGCCTTCCAGGTCTTTCCACATCTGGATGTCGCGCTCGGCCGTCCAGATGCGCGGGTCGCGGTGCTGCGTGGCCTCGTCATAGGCGCGGCTCACGTCGAACGGCATGCAGTGGTCGAAGATGACCCAGTGGCCGTAGGTCGGCCGCAGCTGTTCCAGCGTGCGCCGGTAGACCCGGTTCAGATCCAGCCCCTCGGCCACGCCGGCCCGCACGCTGGCGTAGACGTCGGCGATGAAGGCCCGTGTGCCCGAGAGGCCGGCCGCAACCTGCTCGGGTGTCGTCAGCGCGGCACCGCGCCCGGGCACCAAGGCCTGCGGCTGCAGGGCTGCGATGTTGTCGAGCGTGGCCGGCCAGTCGCTGAAGTAGGCATCGCCAGCGTACGGGGTCGCGTCGAACTCGACCAGATCGCCGCTGAACAGGATCTGCTGCGACGGCAGCCAGGCAACCGTGTCACCCTTGGTGTGGCCGCGGCCGAGCTGGATCAATTGCACCTCGAGCTGGCCGAGCCAGATCGACATGCGGCCGCTGAAGGTGATGGTTGGCCAGGTCATGCCAGCGGGCACCGATTCGACCGCCTGGAACAGACGCGGGAAGCGGCCGATCTCGCTGGCCTTGTCCTGCTCGCCGCGCTCGACGATCAGGTCGTAGGTGTCGCGGCTGGCGATGACGTGCTGCGGCCGGTAGGCCGAAGCGCCGAGCACGCGCACCGCGTGGTAGTGGCTCAGCACCACGTACTTGATCGGCTTGTCGGTGACCTCGCGGATGCGCCGGATCACGTCTTGCGCCATCACCGGCGTGGCCTGCGTGTCGACCACCATCACCGCGTCGTCGCCGACGATGACGCCGGTGTTCGGGTCGCCCTCGGCGGTGTAGGCATAAGCGTTGTCGGAAAGGCGCGTGAAGCTGACCTTCTTCTCTTGCAGGTCGGCTTGAGAAGCGAATGCTTTGCTCATCGAGATAGCCTCGTCAAAAGCCTATTTTGCGCCGGCGTTCGGAAAGAACAATTGCTCGCCTGCGATCTTGTAGCCGGCGATCGAGGCTTGCCCCGCGGGCGACACCACCCAGTCGGCGAAGGTCTGCGCCAGTGCGGCCTTGACATGCGGATGCCTGACCGGGTTGACGACCATCACGCCGTAGGGGTTGAAAAGTCGGGTATCGCCCTCGACGACCATGCCCAACTCCGCACGGTTCTTGAAGTTGAGCCAGGTGCCGCGGTCGGTGAGCACGTAGGCTTTGGTCGATGCTGCGATGTTGAGGGCCGGCCCCATGCCACAGCCGCAAGCCTTGTAGCCCCTGGGCGGGTTCGCAGCCACGTCGAGGTTGGCCATCTTCCAGAAGCGCAGTTCGGCGGCGTGGGTCCCGCTCTTGTCACCGCGCGAGACAAACGGCGTGCCCTGCGCGGCCAACTTGGCCAGCGCCGCGGCGACGTCCCTGCCCTTCACGCCGGCCGGATCGGACTTGGGGCCGACCAGCACGAAGTCGTTGTACATCACCGGCAAACGCCGGGTGGCGAACCCATCGGCGACGAATTTCTCTTCGGCGAGCACATCGTGCACGAAGACCACGTCTGCGTCGCCGCGCCGCCCAGCATCGAGCGCTTGGCCAGTGCCAAGCGCGACCACCCGCACGTCGATGCCGCTGGCGGCCTTGAAGGCAGGCAACAAGTGAGCGAACAGCCCCGACTGCTCGGTGCTGGTGGTCGACGCCATCACGATGAACGGTGCCTGCGCGAGCGCCGGCCCGGCGAAGGCGAGCGCCACGCACAGCAGCACGGCC
The DNA here is from genome assembly GCA_011390055.1 of Burkholderiales bacterium. Taxonomy (GTDB): domain Bacteria; phylum Pseudomonadota; class Gammaproteobacteria; order Burkholderiales; family Burkholderiaceae_C; genus CADEEN01. The sequence goes on from JAABTC010000230.1 coordinate 3,259, forward strand.
CTGCAGCGCCTCAGTCCTTCCACGGCACTTCCCCTTTCACGAACAGCGCGGCCGCTTCGGGCAGCGCCTGCGTGAAGAAGTCGGCCACCGGCAGGTCGACGATCAAGCGCCCGCCTTCGAGGTAGACCACCCGGGTGGCCAGGCGCTTGGCTTGGCCGAGGTTGTGGGTGCTCATCACGAGCGCCATGCCTTCGTGGCCGAACTCGCCGATCAGCGCCTCCACCTCGCGCTTGGCGCTCGGGTCCAGGCTGGCGGTCGGTTCGTCCAGGAACAACACCTGCGGGCGCACGGCCCAGGCGCGCGCCAGCGCCAGCCGTTGCTGCTGCCCGCCCGAGAGCACGCGCGCCGGCCGGCCGGCCTGATCGAGCAGGCCCACCCGCGCCAGGGACTCGCGCGCCCGCGCCGCCCGCTGCGCACGCGGCACGCCGCCCAGCCACAGGGCCAGCATCAGGTTGCGCCAGACCGACAGGCGCAGCAGGAAGGGACGTTGGAACACCATCGCCTGGGCCAGCGCGCGGCCCTGGGCATCGTTGCCGACGGTGCGCGAACCGGTGA
>JAABTC010000231.1 GCA_011390055.1 Burkholderiales bacterium
GCACATGATCAACGACACGCTCGACCTGGCGCGCATCGAGTCGGGCCATGTCGAGCTGGCGCCTCAGACGCTCGACCTGCAGGAGATCGTTGCGGACGTGACCGCACTGCTCGCGCACAACGCGCAGAAAGCCAACGTGCGCATCGACGTGCGCCTGTTCGACGAGGCGCGGCTGGTGGTCGGCGACGCCACCCGCGTCAAGCAGATCCTGACCAACCTGCTGTCGAACGCCATCAAGTACAACGTCGCGGAGGGTCGTGTGCTGATGTCCAGCCACACCGCTGCCAACGGCAAGGTGGTGCTGGAGGTGTCCGACACCGGCCCCGGCATGGACGAGACGCAGCTGGCGCAACTGTTCCAGCCGTTCAACCGATTGGGCCGCGAGGCCGGGCCGATCGAAGGCACCGGCATCGGGCTCGTGATCAGCCTGCGCTTGGCGGAATTGATGGGCGGCACCTTGCGGGCGCACAGCGCACCGGGCGAAGGTGCGACGTTCCTGCTGGAACTGCCGCCGGCCGAAACCCCCTGGGTGCCCGCGGTCTCCGACAAACTCGACAGCGTGCCCGCCGATGCGGAGTACCGGCAACGCGTCGTGCACTACATCGAAGACAACGAGACCAACGTCGAGGTGATGCGCGGAATCCTGGCATTGCGCCCCCAGGTGCGGCTCGAAGTCTCGATGCTGGGCCTGGAGGGGCTGGCGGCGATGCGCGTGCGCAAGCCGAGCCTGCTGCTGCTCGACATGCATCTGCCGGACATCGATGGCCTGGCGATGCTGCAGCTGCTCAAGGCCGATCCCGACACGGCCGACATCCCGGTGATCGTCGTTTCTGCCGATGCCACGGCCACGCGCATCGAAGACGCCCTGCGCGCAGGCGCCTTGCACTACATCACCAAGCCGATCAACGTGGCGCAATTCTTCGCGGCTCTGGACGAGACGCTCGAAGAGCTCGACACGCTTTTCGGGTGAATTCCTACGCGGTTTCGGCGTCTCCGCCGCGCCAGTAGCTGGCGACCAAAAGTCTGGAGTGAGTGATCAATCACTATCCGAAGAGACTCATCATTCTCTAATGCCTGTCAGTGCTACGGATGGACCGCAGTCGTAAGCAGTCGCATCGCGAGAGTGCTAATATCATGAAACTTTGGCCCACCGGGCCGCTCGAAGTTGCCATGAACAACCTTGCCTCGCCCTCCTCGACTGCCGACCTCACGGTGCGCAACCCATGGGCACTGGTGCCGCCGATCGGCAACATCGAGGCCTACATCTCGGCGGTACACCGCCTGCCGCTGCTGACCCAGCAGGAAGAGACCGACTTCGCGCGCCGCTTGCGCGACCACGGCGACCTCGAAGCCGCCGGTCGCCTCGTGCTTTCGCACCTGCGGCTGGTGGTTTCCGTCTCCCGCCAGTACCTCGGCTACGGGCTGCCGCAGGGCGATTTGATCCAGGAAGGCAACGTCGGCCTGATGAAGGCCGTCAAGCGCTTCGACCCCGAACAGGGTGTGCGGCTGGTGAGCTACGCCCTGCACTGGATCCGCGCCGAGATCCACGAGTACATCCTGAAGAACTGGCGCATGGTGAAGGTTGCCACGACCAAGGCGCAGCGCAAGCTGTTCTTCAACCTGCGCTCGATGAAGCAGGGCATGAAAGCGGCGGCGGCCGACGGCGACACCCATCGCGGCACGCTGAGCCCGAGCGAAGTCGACAGCATGGCCCAGCGGCTGAACGTCAAGCACGAGGAAGTGCGCGAGATGGAAACCCGCATGTCGGGCGGCGACGTGGCCCTGGAGCCGCAAACCAGCGACGATGGCGAGGAAAGCTACGCGCCGATCGCCTACCTCGCCGACGAGTCGAACGAGCCCACCCGCGTGCTCGAAGCGCGCCACCGCGACGAGCTCACCGGCGACGGTATCGGCCGCGCACTCGACGCCCTGGATGCGCGCAGCCGGCGCATCGTCGAAGAGCGTTGGCTCAAAGTCAACGACGACAGCTCGGGCGGCATGACGCTGCACGAACTCGCGGGCGAGTACGGGGTCAGCGCCGAGCGCATCCGGCAGATCGAAGTGGCGGCGATGAAGAAAATGCGTGGGGCGTTGGAAGCGCGGGGCTGAGGGCCAAGCTGGGTTGACAAGCCCGCCGCGGGCTTGCGTAGCGCCGATTCAGGCGCCCGCCACCAGCGCTTTCACGTCCGCCTGCAGCGCCTCGATGCCCCCCCCGTGCCGCACGAACAGCCGCACCCTCCCCTGCGGGTCGAACACGAACGACCCGGCAGTGTGGTCGATGGTGTAGCTGCCCTCCGTCTTCCCGGGCACCTTCGCGAAATACACCTTGAACTCCTTGGCGGTCGCGGTGGTCTGCTCGGCAGTGCCGCGCAGGGCCACGAAATCTGGGCCGAAGTTGGCCATGTAGGCGGCCAGCACTTCGGGTGTGTCGCGCTCCGGGTCGAGCGTGACGAAGACGCCTTGCACGTTGCTGCCGTCAGCGCCCAGCTTGCGCTTGACTTCGGCGATTTCGGCCAGCGTGGTCGGGCAGACGTCGGGGCATTGGGCGAAGCCGAAGAAGACGATGGTCACCTTGCCCTTGAATTCGGCCAGGCTGCGCAACTTGCCGCTGGCGTCGGGCAGGTTCAGCTCGCGCGCGTAGGTGGCGCCGGTGATGTCGATGCCTTTGAAGGCGGGCTTGTCGGCGCTGCATGCGGCCAGCGCGCTGGCGGCCAGGGCAGTCAGGGCGGTCAGGCCCAACACATGTCGACGGTTCAGGGTCATCGGGGGCCAAAGATCCAGGGTGAGAAGTAGTGGTCGAGCAGCAGCGCGCCGAACAGCAGCGACAGGTGCCAGATCGAGAAGCGGAAGGTCTTGCGCGCCAGCGCCTCGCTGTAGCGCTGCCACAGCTGCCAGGCCAGCAGGATGAACCATGCGCCGACGACGATCGCACTGGCCAGGTAGATGGGGCCGCTCATGCCGTGCAGGTACGGCAGCAGCGTGGCGGCGAACAGCACCAGCGTGTAGAGCAGGATCTGCAGCCGCGTGTACTCGTTGCCGTGCGTCACCGGCAGCATCGGCAGGCCGGCGCGGGCGTAGTCTTCGGCGCGGTACAGCGCCAGGGCCCAGAAGTGCGGCGGCGTCCAGAGGAAGATGATCAGCACCAGCAGCCAGGCCTCGGGGCCGACCTCGCCGCGCATCGCAGCCCAGCCCAGCAGCGGCGGCATCGCGCCCGACGCGCCGCCGATGACGATGTTCTGCGGCGTGGCCGGTTTGAGCAGCACCGTGTAGACCACCGCGTAGCCGACGAAGGTGGCGAAGGTCAGCACCATCGTCAGCGGATTGACCCACCAGTACAGCAGTGCGCTGCCGATGGCGCACAACGCTGCCGAGAAAGCCAGGGTGTGCGCATTGGTCAACGCGCCGGTGGCCGTCGGCCGCCACGCCGTTCGCGCCATGCGCGCGTCGATGCGCTGCTCGACCAGGCAATTGAAGGCCGCCGCGGCAGCCGCCACCAGCCAGATGCCGGCCGCCGCGGGCAACAGCACGCGCCAGGTGGGCCAGCCCGGCTCGGCCAGCAGCATCCCGATCACGGCGCAGAAAACGATCAGCTGCACCACGCGCGGCTTGGTCAGCGCGTAAAACTCGCGCCAGCGAGCCCAGCCGGTGGCCAGGACGACGGGGCGGCGGCGGGCAGCGATCGCCACGGGCTCGGGTTTGGCGGGCATGGCGCTCACGCCCGCAGCGGCTGGCCGCGCGCAGTGCGCGGACGCGCGTCGTGCGTGGGCTCGTCACGACGCTGCGGCAAGTGCGCACGCGCCAG
>JAABTC010000232.1 GCA_011390055.1 Burkholderiales bacterium
GACACCATGTCGATCGGTGCTCCCATGCACTGTTGGATGCGTTCGAGGTAGCGGCGCGCATTCAAGGGCAGACGATCCCATTGGGTGATGCCCACCGTGGGCTCGCGCCAGCCTTCGAAGTGCTCGTAGACCGGCTCGCACGCCGCAATGTCGTCGGCATCGAGCGGCAGGATGTCGATGCGCTCGCCGCGCAACCGGTAGCCGACGCAGATCTTGATCTCGGGCAGCCCGTCGAGCACGTCGAGCTTGGTGATGCACACGCCCGAGATGCCGTTGATGATCATCGAACGCTTGAGGGCTGCGGCGTCGAGCCAGCCGCAGCGGCGCGCGCGGCCGGTCACGGTGCCACGCTCCTGGCCGACCGTCGACAGGTGGTGGCCGACACTGCCCGGCGCGTCCATCGGCAACTCGGTCGGGAACGGGCCCGAGCCGACGCGTGTGGTGTACGCCTTGGTGATGCCCAGGATGTAGTGCAGCTGGTCGGGCCCGACACCGGCGCCCGCCGCAGCATTGCCGGCCACGCAGTTGCTCGAGGTGACGTAAGGGTAGGTGCCGTGGTCGATGTCGAGCAGCGTGCCCTGCGCCCCCTCGAACAGGATGTTCGCACCGGCGGCGCTGGCCTGGTGGATCCGGTAGCCCACATCGGCCAGCAGCGGCATCAACGGCTGCGCCACCTTCATCGCCTGCTCGAAGATCGGCTTGGCTTCCAGGCGCTCGCTCTTCAGGTAGCCGCCGAGCGCGAAGTTGTGCAACTCGACCAGTTCGGCGAGCTTGCGTTCGAAGCGCTCCGGATGCTTCAGATCCTGCACGCGCAACGCCCGACGCGCCACCTTGTCTTCGTAGGCCGGCCCGATACCCTTGCCGGTGGTGCCGATCTTGCCGCTGCCACTGCTTTCGCGCAGCGCTTCGCGCGCCTTGTCGACGGCCACGTGGAAGGGCAGGATCAACGGGCACGACTCGCTGACGTGCAGGCGCGAGCGCACCTCGACGCCGATCGCCTCCAGACGCTCGATCTCGCCCAGCAGGTGCACCGGGTCGACCACCACGCCATTGCCGATGTAGCAGGCCACGCCGTCGCGCATGATGCCGCTGGGAATCAGCTGCAGTGCCGTCTTGACGCCCTTGATGACCAGCGTGTGGCCGGCGTTGTGGCCGCCCTGGAAACGCACCACGCCCTGCGCGTGATCGGTCAGCCAGTCGACGACCTTGCCTTTGCCTTCGTCGCCCCACTGGGTGCCGACGACGACGACGTTGCGGCCGCGGCCGCTGCTTGCTTGCATGGTGATCGCCCTGTTCTTGCGTGTTCGTGTCTCAGAGGGCGCGCAGCACCCAGCGTCCATCGACCTCGATCAACTCGCGGTCGCATTCGTACTCCTGCGATTCCTGCTCATGCCCCGGCAGCGCGCACCACACCAGCTCCCCGGCCTCGCGCAGGCGGCGCACCGCATCGCGCAAGCCGGGGCTCTCGCCCCACGGTGCCCGCACCGCCGCGGCCGCCGGGGTCGGCAGTGCGGCAGAGGCCAGGGCCTTCACATCGAGGCTGAAGCCCACTGCAGGCCGGTTGCGGCCGAACACTGCGCCGACTTCGTCGTAGCGGCCGCCGCGTGCCAGCGCTGCGTTGGCGGATGCGCCATAGAGGGAGAACCGCAGGCCGCTGTAGTACGAGAAGCCGCTGATGTCGGCCAAATCGACCCCGATGCGCACCGACGGATGGGCCGTGCGCACATGCGCCACCAGCCAAGCCAGGTCGTCGAGCGCCCGGTGCACCTCGGCGCGTCGGGGCAGAGCGGCGAGTGCTTCGCGCGCCGCGTCCAGCACCTCGGGCCCGCCGTACAGCCGAAGCAGGCTCGCCAGACTGGCGCCCACACCCTGCGGCAAGGAGGCCGAACCCTCGGCCAAGGCGGCCGCATCCTTGCGCGCCAGCGCCGAAAGCGCGTCGAGCACACCTGCATCGACCGGCGTCGCGCCGAGCACCGCGCGCACCACGCGCGCGTCGCCCAGGTCGAGGTGGACATCGTCGATGCCGGCGGCATGCAAGGCGTCCAGCGCCAGGTCGATGATCTCAAGTTCGGCTTCGAGGCCGGCATGGCCATAGATCTCGGCGCCGAACTGCAGCGGCTCGCGCGTACCCTGATCGTTCTCGGCCCGCGTGCGCAACACCGGGCCGCAATAGCACAGCCGTGCCACGCCCTGGCGGTTGAGCAGGTGCGCATCGATGCGGGCCACTTGGGGCGTGGTGTCGGCGCGCACGCCCAGGGTGCGGCCCGACAACTGGTCCACCAGCTTGAACGTCTGCAGGTTGAGCGCTTCGCCCGTGCCGGACAAAAGCGATTCGAGATGCTCGAGCAGCGGCGGGATCACCAGCTCGAAACCGTAGCGCCGCGCACCATCGATCAAGTTGCGGCGAAGCTCCTCGATGCGTCGCGCCTGGCTCGGCAAAACGTCGGCAATCTGCTCGGGCAACAGCCAGGCACGCGACATGGAAAAACGTGAGGCTCGTTGAAAACGGCATTGTACCGACGGGCATGCACCCGTCGGCGGCCCGTGCGCCCGGCCGCGTCTCAGCGACGCGCCGGCGCGGCAGCTGCTGGCGCGTTCGAGACGCCCGATCCGCCGCGCATGGTGCGGAAGAAATCGTTGTTGGGATCGAGCACCATCACGTCGTTCTTGCTGCGAAAGCTGGCCCGGTAGGCCTCCAGGCTGCGATAGAACTGTGCGAACTGCGGGTCGCGGCCGAAGGCGTCGGCGTACAGGGCAGACGCCTTGGCATCACCCTCGCCGCGCACTTTCTGCGCATCACGGTAAGCCTCGGCAATGATGACTTCGCGCTGGCGGTCGGCATCGGCGCGGATTTTCTCCGCCTCGGCACCGCCCTGCGCGCGCAATTCGTTGGCCACCCGGTTGCGCTCGGACTGCATGCGCCGGTAGACCGAGTCGGTGATGTCGGCGACGAAATCGACGCGCTTGGTTCGCACGTCGAGGATCTCGATGCCGAAGGCCTTGGCGTCGTCGGCCAGGCGCGCACGCACGTCTTGCATCACGGCCTCGCGTTCGGTGGCCAGCATGCCGCTCACGGTGCGCCGAGTGACAACCTCGTTGAAGGCCGCCTGCACCACCGGCGCCAGCCGGTTCTCCAGGTTGCGCAGGTCGGTGCCGTTGTTGCGGATGAACTGGCGTGGCTCGGAGATGCGCCACTTGACCAGCCAGTCGACGATCAGGCTCTTCTTCTCGGCGGTGAAGATGGGCCGCGTCTCCGGGCTGTCGAGCGTCTGGATGCGCTTGTCGAGGAAGACGACGTTCTGGAACGGCGGCGGCAGCTTGACCTTCAAGCCCGGCTCGGTGATCACCTCGCGGATTTCGCCGAGGGCGTAGACCACCGCGACCTGGCGCTGGTCGACGATGAAGAGCGTGGAGGCCGCCAGCATCAGCAACAGGAGGACGCTGATGGCGATGAGTCCGATTCGGTTCATTCTGGTTCCTGTCACGGGTTCAGCGGACGTCGCGGTCGCGGGTGCGCGAGCCGTCGCGCGAACGCGCGTCGGCCGCCGCAGCCGGCGGCGATTCGGGCGTCGGCACCGACACCGGCGCGGCCGGTGTCGCCGGCACCGCAGCGCCGGCCTGCTGCATCAGCTTGTCCAGCGGCAGGTACAGCAGGTTCGAGCCGCCGCGGCTGTCGACCATGACCTTGCTGACGTTGCCGTAGACCGTCTGCATGGTCTCGAGGTAGAGGCGATCGCGCGTGACCTGCGGCGCCTTCTGGTACTCGGTGAGCACCGAGCGGAAACGCT
>JAABTC010000233.1 GCA_011390055.1 Burkholderiales bacterium
TGGCCCGGTTCAACAGCCTGGCCGGCGACCAGAGCATGCTGGTGGCGGACACCGACGAGTACGTCAAGAGCGTGCTGAAGAAGGCGCTCGGCGAAGACAAGGCGAACCTGCTGCTCGACCGCATCCTGCAGGGCAGCGATGTCTCGGGCATCGAAAGCCTGAAGTGGATGGACGCAGCCTCGGTGGCCGAACTGCTGCGCAACGAGCATCCTCAAATTGCCGCGGCGATCCTGGTGCACCTGGACCATGACCAGGCCAGCCAGGTGCTGAAATGCTTCGCCGAGCGCCAGCGCCACGAGGTGCTGGTGCGCATCGCCACGCTCGACGGCATCCAGCCGAGCGCGCTGAAGGATTTGAACGAGGTCATGAGCAAGGTGCTCGCCGGCGGCGAAAAGATGCGCAAGACCTCGCTCGGCGGGGCCAAGTCGGCGGCCGAGATCATCAACCTGCTGGGCAGCTCGATCGAGACCGCGGCACTCGACTTCATCCGCGAGGCCGATGCCGACCTGGCACAGAAGATCATGGACAACATGTTCACCTTCGACGATCTGGACAAGCTCGACGACAAGGGCATCCAGGCTCTGATGAAGGAAGTGCAGAGCGAATCGCTGGTGGTGGCCCTGAAGGGCGCCAAGCCCGAATTGCGCGAGAAGATCTTCAAAAACATGAGCACCCGCGCGGCCGAGACGCTGCGCGAAGACCTCGAATCGCGCGGCCCGGTGCGGCTGTCCGAAGTCGAGGCCGAACAGAAGGAAATGCTGAAGATCGTGCGCCGCCTCTCCGACGAAGGCCAGATCGTCCTCTCCGGCGGCAGCGACGATGAGTTCGTCTGAGCGCCCGGCCGCGCCGGCCGCGGGTGCCGGCAACCCCCATGCGCGCTTCATCCCGCGCGAGGAACTCGGCGGCTTCGCCGCCTGGCGTCCGAATGCGTTGTCCGGCGCCGACGACCGCACAACCTTCGGTGCCGCGCCGAACTCGGCAGACGCATCGCCCCATGCACAAGCGTCGCTGCAGGCCGCACGCCAGTCGGGCTACCAGGACGGTTACCGCGACGGCTTGGCCGCGCTGGAAAGCTTCAAGCAGAGCCTGGCGCTGCAGGCGGCCGCCCGCATCGAGCCGTTGGTGGTCGGTTTCGACGCCGCTTTCCAGGCCCTCGAAGCCGAGATTGCCGCCGCCGTCGCGCGCACGGCCACCGCGCTCGCCCTGCAGGTGGTGCGCAGCGAAGTCAGCCAGCGCCCCGAACTGATCGCCCGCGTGGCGGGTGAAGCGATCGAAGCGGTGCTGCTCTCGGCGCGCCACATCCGGGTCTACGCCCACCCCGACGACGTGGCCCTGATCCAGGCCGGTGCCAGCGAAGCCCTGGTGGCGCGCGAGGCGCGGCTGATCGCCGACGCCAGCGTATCGCGCGGCGGCTGCCGGGTCGAGTCGGACCTCGGCCGCGTCGACGCACGCATCGAGACGCGCTGGCACGACAGCGCGCGCGCGCTCGGCCAGCACCTGGCCTACCAGCCGGCCGACGACAGCACGGCCAGCACCCCATGACGCCGCACGGTCCGAGCGGCCCTGCCACCGGCCCGGAGGTGCGCGTGCAGCGCTGGCAGCGCTACCTCGCGAGCCTCGAAACGCATGCCGCGGCACCACGCTCGCCGGCCTGCGAAGGCTCGCTGGTGCGGGTGGCCGGCCTGGTGCTGGAAGCCGCCGGCATCCACGCGCCGGTCGGTGCAGTGTGCGAGGTGCACACCGACGGCGGCCCGCCGGTGCAGGCCGAGGTGGTCGGCTTCGATGGCGACCGCGCCTTCCTGATGCCCACCGGCGAAGTGCACGGGCTCGCCAGCGGTGCCCGCGTGCTGCCGTGCGCCGCGCCCGTTTCCGCACCGCGCCTGGGTGCCGAACAGCACCCGTGGCGACGCAGCGAAGACCGTGGCCTGCACCTGCCGGTCGGCGACGGCCTGATCGGCCGCGTCGTCGACCCGCACGGACAGCCGCTCGACCGGCGCGGCGCGATCGACGACGTGCGGCCTGCGCCGATGATCCGCCGGCCGATCAACGCGATGGACCGCGACCCGGTGCGCACGCCGCTGGACACCGGGGTTCGCGCCATCAATGCGATGCTGACGGTCGGCCGCGGCCAGCGCATCGGTCTGTTCGCCGGCACCGGCGTCGGCAAGAGCGTGCTGCTGGGCATGATGGCCCGCTACACCGCGGCCGACCTGATCGTGGTCGGGCTGATCGGCGAGCGCGGCCGCGAAGTGAAGGAGTTCGTCGAGGACATCCTCGGCGCCGAGGGCCTGCAGCGCAGCATCGTGGTGGCGGCACCGGCCGATGCACCGCCGCTGGTGCGCATGCAGGGCGCGACCTACGCCACCGCCATCGCCGAGCACCACCGCGACCGCGGCCAGCACGTGTTGCTGCTGATGGACAGCCTGACGCGCTATGCGATGGCGCAGCGCGAGATCGCGCTGGCCATTGGCGAGCCGCCGGCCACGCGCGGCTACCCGCCGAGCTGCTTCGCCAAGCTGCCGCAGCTGGTGGAGCGCAGCGGCAACGGCCGCGACGGGCGCGGCTCGATCACCGCCTTCTACACCGTGCTGAGCGAGGGCGATGACTTGCAGGACCCGATCGCAGACGCCGCGCGCGGCATCCTCGACGGCCACATCGTGCTCTCGCGCGAGCTGGCCGAAGCCGGGCACTTCCCGGCCATCGACGTCGAGAAATCGGTGTCGCGGGTGATGAACAGCGTGGTGGCGCCCGCGCACCTGCGCGCGGCACGGCATGCCCGCTCGCAGCTCGCGCGGCTGTCCAAAGCGCGCGACCTGATCCAGCTCGGCGCCTACAGCAGCGGCAACGACCCGGCCCTGGACGCCGCCGTGCGGGCCCAGCCGGCGTTGATGGCCTTGCTGCAGCAGGACCTGCACGACGCCGCGCCGCTGGCCCCCAGCATCGAACAACTGCAGGCCGGCTTCACGCCGGCCGGAACCTGAACCCCATGAACGATGCCCTGCATCCCCTGCTGCTGTTGCTCGAGCAGGCCGAGACCGAACGCAATGCCGCCCTCGCGGCCCTCAACGAATGCCGCCAGCGCTGCCAAGCGGCGCAAGAGCAGGCACGCCAGCTCGACGACCACCGCAGCAGCTACCGGCAGCGTTGGAGCGCAGAGTTCGCGCAGGGCGCGGCCCTGTCGATCGTGCGCTGCCACCATGCCTACGCCGACCGGCTCGACACCGCGATCGGCCAGCAGTCGCTGGCCGTGCGCCAGGCCGAAGCGTTGCAAGACCAGGCCGGGCAGCTGCTCAATGCCTGCGAGCTGCGCGTGGCCTCGGTGCGCAAGCTGATCGAACGCCGCGCCCAGATGCTGCGCCAGCAAGGCGAGCGGCGCGACCAGAAGGCGAGCGACGAACAGGCCATGCGGGTGCATGCGCAGCGCCGCCGTGGAGCTGCCGCCCGCAGCGGCGTGACGCCATGAGCGCCGTGCTCGGCCCCGCCACCGCCGCGTTGCAAGTTGCGGAGGTCGCACGCCCCTCCGCGCGGCCCGGCGATCCCAACCCGCGCAGCGAGGATGCGTTCGCCGCGCAACTCGCCCGGGCTCGAAACGATGCGCCGGTGCAGCCCGAACGAGGCGCGCGCGCCGAGCCGGGGCCGGTCGGTGATGCCGACGCGTCGACCGACCAGGCTGCAGCTCGCGAAGCGTCCGACGGCACGCTGCCGGCCAGCGCCGAGTGGCTCGCAGGGCTGGCCGGTACCCCCGCGGCAGCCAGCGCAGCGGCAGCCACGGCCACG
>JAABTC010000023.1 GCA_011390055.1 Burkholderiales bacterium
CACGCTCGTCGAAGACGTGCTCGCGCCGACCGGCCAGCTGCTCTGGCTCGAACACGAGGCGCAACTCGACGCCGTGACCGCGTTGTCGGGCTCGGGCCCGGCCTACGTCTTCTACTTCATCGAAGCGATGATGGACGCGGCCGAGCAGATGGGCCTGACGCGCGAGCAGGGCCGCACGCTGGCCCAGGCCACCTTCGCCGGCGCGACCGCCTTGGCGATGCAGAGCGACGAATCGCCCGCGACCCTGCGCGAGCGCGTCACGTCCAAGGGCGGCACCACGTTCGCGGCGCTCGAGTCGATGCGCGCCGACGAGGTGCAGCAAGCGATCGTGCGGGCGCTGCTGGCCGCGCAGCAGCGCGCCCACGAGCTGGGGCGCTGACTAGCGCAGTGCCAGATCGACCGCGGTGCCCGCGAACACCGCAAAGCCGAGCCAATGGTTGGCGCGGAACGCCTTGAAGCAGCCTTCGCGCGTGCGCCCGCGGATCAAAGTCCAGTGCCACAGCGCTTGCGCGGCGGCCACGGCCATGCCGGCGAGGAACCAGGCGCCCAGGCCGAGGCCGCGGCCGATCAAGGTCCACGCGACGAGGTACAACCCATAGAAGAACATCACGCCGGCGACGTCGAGGCGGCCCAGCGTGATGGCCGAGGTCTTCATGCCGATCTTCAGGTCGTCGTCGCGGTCGACCATCGCGTACTCGGTGTCGTAGGCCAGCACCCAGAACAGGTTCGCCGCCAACAGGGTCCAGGCCGGCCACGGCAAGGCCGCACGCAGCGCTTCGAGCGACCAGTCGTTGCCGCCCTGCGCAGCCGCAAAGGCCATCGGGATGCCGAAGCTGAAGGCCACGCCCAGCACCGCCTGCGGCATCGCGACGAAGCGCTTGGCATACGGGTAGGCCAGCGTGACGGCCAGCGCTGCGAACGACAGCATCACCGTCGGCGCGTTCGTGGTCAGCACCAGCGCGAAGCCCGCCAGCGCGAGCACGGCGCCAAGCACCAGCGCTTCGCGCACCGGCAGGGCGCCGCTCGTCACAGGCCGCCGAGCCGTGCGCTCGACATGCCGGTCGAAGTCGCGGTCCGCCACATCGTTGACGCAGCAACCGGCGCTGCGCATCAGCACCGTGCCGAGCACGAAGACCGTCAGCAGGTGCCAGCCCGGGAAACCGTCGGCCGCGATCCACAGCGCGGACAACGTCGGCCACAGCAGCAGCAACCAGCCCGCGGGGCGGTTCCAGCGGACGAGGTCGAGGTAGAGCGAAAGTCGTTGGGTCGCGCGCACGCGGCCGATTATGTGTCGCACACACTCACCCAGCGTGGTCAGGCTCGTGCGCAATGGCCAGCAGCCAGGCACGAAAGCGCTGCATCTTGGCCAGCGGCGTGTGCGACATCGGTGTGCACAGGTAGTAGCCTTGACGCACCTGGTACGGGCCTTCGAACAGGCTGACCAATTGGCCCCGTTCGAGTTCGTCTTCGATCAGACAGCGCGGTACCAAGCCCACGCCGAAGCCCAGCACTGCGGTCTTCACGATCAGCGAGTACTGGTCGAAGCGCGGGCCGACAAAGGCGTTGATGCCTTGCGTGTGCTGCGTCCCGAGCCACTCCCGCCACGCGCTCGGGACCAGCGCATGCTGCAACAACGTGGCCTTCGTCAGATCGGACGGGCGTTCGAGCCGGCTCGACTGGCGCAGCGCCGGCGCGCAGACCACGTGCACCTCGCGGCCCATCAGGTAGTCGGCTTGCGCATCGGGCCAGGCGCCTTCCCCGAACTGGATGGCGGCGTCGAAGCCCTCGGCGCGCGAAAAATCATGCGAGTGCGAATACGGTGCGAAGTTGACCGAGATGTCGGGATGCTGCTCGCGGAAGTCAACCAACCGCGGAATCAGGAACTGTGAGGCGAATGTGGGCGGCACCGACAGGTTCACGATGCCACCTTGACCGCGCAGCACGATCAGCTCGGTGGTGGCCGTTTCCAGCAAGGACAAGCCCGCGCGCACCTTCGACAGGTACGACGACCCCGCCTCGCTCAGTTCGATGCGGCGACCCATTCGGCGGAACACGGACGTGCCGACGAAGCGCTCGAGCGAAGCGATCTGGCGGCTGACCGCGCTCTGCGTGATGCAAAGCTCGCTGGCCGCGCGTGAGAAGCTGAGGTGGCGCGCCACCGTGTCGAAGGCTTGGAGCTCGAGCAGCGACGGGCACACGCGACGCATGGGAGAAGCCGTTCCAGTATGAGCAAACCGCATCGTTTGCGCAGCAATTATCACTTGCCAGCGCCGACCGCCGAGGACAACATGCGCCGATGGCCCATCCATCAATGCCGCAGCGGCATGCTCTCGACCTGACCGTCTTCGCGCACGTCGACATCCTCGACGCCGCAGCCGGCAGTCTGCTCAAAGACCGGTTCGTGCTGGTGGAAGGCAACGCCATACGCTCGGTCACCCCACAGATGCCGGTTGCCACCGGCGCGCGGACAGTCCAGGCGCGGGGCAAGGTGCTGATGCCCGGCCTGATCGACTGCCATGTGCACTGCCTGGCCTCGATGCTGCACCTGGGCCGCCTGGCGCGCCTTCCCAACGTGCTCGCGGTGCTGCGCGCCGTGCCGTTGCTGCAGGGCATGTTGGCGCGCGGATTCACCACTGTGCGCGACGCCGGCGGTGCCGACTTTTCGCTGGCGGAGGCCACGCGCACCGGGGTGATCGCAGGGCCGCGCGTTTTTCCTTCGGGCCGCGCCTTGTCGCAGACCGGAGGGCATGGCGATTTCCGCGAACGCAGCGATGTGCTCGAGCCCTGCGCCTGTGCGGGCAAGGTCGGCGCCATTGCGCGCGTGGTCGATGGTGTCGATGCCATTCGGCTGGCGGTGCGCGAAGAGATCCAGATGGGCGCCACGCAGATCAAGATCATGGCCTCCGGGGGCGTGGCGTCGCCGAACGACCCGGTGCACTTCCTCGGCTACAGCGAGGCCGAGATCCGCGCCGCGGTCGAAGAGGCCAGCAACGCTGGCACCTACGTGATGGCGCACGCCTACACCGCACGCGCCATCGCCCGCGCGGTGCGTTGCGGCGTGCGCACCATCGAGCACGGCAACCTGGTCGACGCCGAAGCGGCCCAGGTGATGGCCGACCATGGCGCGATCGCGGTGCCCACGCTGGCGACCTACGAAGCGCTGGCCAACGAAGGTGCTGCGCTGGGCTTTCCGCCCGAGGCCCTGGCCAAGATCGAGGCGGTGCGGGGCGACGGCCGGCGCTCGCTTGAGATCTTCGCCCGCGCCGGCGTGCGCATGGCCTATGGCTCTGACCTGCTCGGCGAGACGCAGCGTCTGCAAAGCGATGAGTTTGGCTTGCGCGCCGGCGTGCTGGGTGCGGCCGAGGCGATCCGCGCAGCGACGACCCACGCGGCGTTCTTGCTGAACATGGAAGGCCGGCTCGGCACGGTCGCCGCCGGCGCGACCGCCGACCTGCTGCTCATCGACGGCAACCCGCTCGACAACATCGACCTGCTGCGCGGCCAGGGCGAATCGATCCTCGTGACGATGAAAGATGGCCGCATCCTCAAAGACCTCACCCAAGGAGAACCCGATGACCCTGACGCGCCGTGAACTGATGACTTCGTCGCTGGCCGCTGCGCTGGCCTCCGGCTTGCCGGCCGCGGCCTTCGCCCAGGCCGGCGGTGTGTTCCGCATCGGCGCGCTGAGCCCGATCACCGGGGCCGGCAGCCCCTACGGTCCGGGCATGCAGCGCGCCATCCTGCTGGCGGTGGAGGAGGTCAACGCGGCCGGCGGCGCCGGCGGTCGCAGGCTCGAAGCGGTGGCCGAAGACACGCAGACCAAGCCCGATGCCGCGGTGCTCGCGGCCAAGAAGCTGATCGACGTCAACAAGGTGCAGGCGATCCTCGGCACCTGGGCCTCGGGCGTCTCGCTGGCCGTGATGCCGCTGACCGATGAAGCGAACCTGATCCAGATGAACGTGTCGGGCGCGCCGGCGATCTCCACGCTCGACAAGAAAGACCTGGTCTGGCGCTTCCAGGCCACCAACGACCGCTTCGGCGCGGCGTTCGCCGAGATCGCCACCAAGCGCGGCTACAAGCGCCCGGCCACGATGGCCTTCAACAATGCCTCGGGCATCGGCAACACCGAAGGCTTCCGCAAGGCCTGGGAAAAGCGCGGCGGCAAGGTGGTGGCCAACGTCGTGTACGAGCCCAACCGACCGAGCTACCGCAGCGAGCTGCAGAAGGTGCTGGCCGAAAAGCCCGACGTGATCGTCACCGGCTCGTACCTGCCCGACACCACGATCCTGCTGCGCGAATGGTTCCAGAGCGGCGACAAGAACGCCTGGATCATCCCGGGCTGGGCCGCCAACCCCGATTTGATCAAGGCGCTCGGCGCGGAAGCCACCGAAGGCATCATCTCGGTGGATTCGGTGTCCAACGAGAGCAGCGCGGCGTTCAAGCGCTTCGATACGGCGTACACCAAGGCGCTCGGCAGCTCGGCATTGACCAACGTCTACGCACCGATGGCGTACGACATGCTCATCACCCTCGCCTTGGCGATGGAAGTTGCCGGCCCCACGGCCACGCCGGCGCAGATCAGCGCCCGCATCCGCGACGTTGCCAATCCCCCGGGCACACCGGTCTCGAGCTTCGCCGAAGGCAAGGCCCTGCTCGCGCGCGGGCAGAAGATCAACTACGAGGGTGCCTCGAGCAAGCTCGACTTCGACAGCTTCGGCGATGTGACGCCCGACTTCGGGGTCAGCGTGATCGAGAAGGGCCAATTGGTGCGACGCGACGTGGTCGCGATCCCCGCCGACTACCGCCCATGACCTTCGTCGGCGACGCTGTGGGTTCGGCAACGCGCGGATGAGTCTCGTCCAACTCGCCAACCTGGCGATCAACGGTCTGGTGGAGGGCGCGGTCATCGCGCTGCCTGCCCTGGCATTGACCCTGGTGATGGGCATCGCCCGCTTTCCGAACGCCGCCACCGGCGACTGGATGACGCTGGGCGCCTATGCCGCGGTGGCGGCGCAGGCCGCGCTGCTGGGCACCGGCATGGCCGGCGCCGGGCCGATGGTGGCGGCCACGCTGCTCGCGGCCTTGTTCTGTGCGGCGCTGTCGGTGGTGGCCTACGAGCTGATCTTCAAACGCCTCTCGCGCTCGGCGATGGTCGCCAGCCTGCTGGCATCGATCGGGCTGGCCTTCCTGGTGCGCAGCCTGATCACGCTGGCGATGGGCCACGAGCAGCGCACGTTCGCGCTGCCCCTGGTTCGTGCGGCCAATTTCGGCGGCGTGCGGGTGCTGCCCACCGACCTGGCCATCGCCGGCGTGGCCCTGGCGGTGCTGGCCGCCGTGTTCGTCTGGCTGCACTACGGCCGCAGCGGGCGCCTGCTGCGCGCGCTGGCCGACAACCCCGAGCTGGCGCGCCTGTCGGGCATCCGCTCGCGCCGTCTGATGTGGCTGCTGTGGGCCTTGGCGGGGGCCCTGTCGGCGACCGGCGGCGTGCTGTTGGGCGTCAAGTCGGTCGTGATGCCCGAACTCGGCTGGGAGCTGTTGCTGCCTGCGTTCGCCGCCATGGTGCTGGGCGGCATCGGCAGCCCGATCGGCGCCGTGGTGGGCGCACTGCTGACGGGCGTGGTGCAGGAGTTGTCGGTGCCCCTGGTCGGCCCGAGCTACAAGATCGCGGTGGCTTTTGCGCTCTTGCTGGTGACCTTGTTGTTGCGGCCCGCCGGTCTGTTCGGCCGGGTCGAACTGGTGCGCTGATGGATGCCTACCTGCTGGCCGTCGGCATCATCGTGCTGATCTACGCGTTGCTGGCGATCGGGCTGAACCTGCAGTACGGCGAAACCGGGCTGATCAACTTCGGCCACGTCGCGTTCTTCGCGTTGGGGGCCTATGCCTCGGCGCTGTTGTCGTTGCGCGGCTGGCCGCTGGTGGTCACCTTCAGCGTCGCGGCCGTCGTCGCCGCCCTGGCTGCGCTGCCCTTGGGCCTGGCGGCGTTGCGCTTGCGCGAAGACTATCTGGCGATCGTGACGCTCGGCTTCTCGGAAACACTGCGCCTGGTCCTGCAGCAGGAAGCCTGGTTGACCCAAGGCGTGCAGGGCCTGCCTGGCATCCCGAAGCTGTTCGGCGCGCTCGGCCGGGGCACATCGGACCTGGCGATCTTCCTCGCGCTGGCGGCTTGCGTTGGACTGGCGGCATGGGCCACCCTGCTGCTCAAGCGCAGCCCCTTCGGTCGCCTGTTGCGCGCGATCCGCGACAACGAAGCCGCCGTCATCGCGTTGGGCAAGGACCCGGCGCGTTGCAAGATTCAGGTCTTCATGTTCGGTGCTGCGTTGGCGGGCGTCGCGGGTGCCTTCTATGCGCACTTCCTGACCTTCATCTCGCCCGAGCAGTTCGTTCCGCTGGTCACCTTCTATGTCTGGATGAGCATCATCCTCGGCGGTGTCGGCTCGGTGCGCGGTGCCCTGGCCGGCACCCTGCTACTCGTCGCGTTCCTCGAAGGCTCGCGCTTCCTGCGCGACCTGGTGCCCGGCATCGCCGAGGTGCAGATGGCCAGCGTTCGCCTGGCGGTCGTCGGCCTGGCCATCATCCTCTTCGTGCTCTACCGGCCGCAGGGCCTGTTCGGCAAGCGGGACGTCTGATGCTCGAGGTGCGCGACGTGGTGGTGAAGTTCGGCGGCTTCCGTGCCGTCGATGGCGTGTCGCTGGCCGTGGCGGCCGGATCGATCGTGGGCATTGCCGGCACCAACGGCGCCGGCAAGACCACCTTGTTCGGCGTGATGGCCGGCCAGATTGCTGCGGCCAGTGGCTCGGTCGTGTTCGAGGGCCGGGACATGACGCGTCTGCCGCCGTTCCGGCGCGCGCGCGCCGGGCTGGCCCGGACCTTCCAGGTCCCGCGCGAGTTCGGCCGCCTGAGCGTGCTCGACAACCTGCGCGCGGCGGCGCCCAACGACGCGCACGAAACCTTGCTGGGCGCCTGGCTCGGCCGCGCTGGCGCTGCCAAGGCCGATGCACGGCTGGCCGACCAGGCCGACGAGATTCTGGCGTTGGTCGGGCTGCAGGCGGTGCGCGACCTGCCGGGTGCCGCGCTGTCGGGCGGGCAGAAGAAGTTGCTCGAACTGGGGCGCGCCTTGATGGGCACGCCGCGCTGCATCCTGCTCGACGAGCCCTTCGCCGGCGTCAACCCGGTGCTGATCGGTCAACTGCTCGAGGTGCTGCGTGCGATCCATGCGCGCGGCATCGCGCTGGTGGTCATCGAGCACCATCTGCAGGCGCTCAAGGCCCTGGCTTCACGCCTGGTGGTGATGGACCAGGGCCGCGTGATCGCCGATGGGGCGCCCGACGCGGTCTTGACCGACGAGCGGGTGCAAGCGGCTTACATGGGCGGCGTCGTCTGATGGCGCTGCTCGAAATCGTCGGCCTGCGCGGGGGCTACGGCAGCACCGACATCGTGCACGGCATCGACCTGCAGCTCGAAGCCGGCCACATCGTCACCATCGCCGGCACCAACGGTGCGGGCAAGTCGACCCTGCTGCGCGGGCTGTTGGGCCTGCTGCCGCGCTGCAGCGGCTCGGTGCAGCTTGCCGGGCGCGACATCTCGACCTTGAGCACCGAAGACCGCATGTCCGCCGGCCTGGCCTGTGTGCCGCAGGTGGCCAATGTCTTCGCGCAGATGACCGTGCTGGAAAACCTGCACGTGGCCGCCGGCGGCCGCATCGCGGCACGCGACCTGGATCGGGTGCTGGCGGTGTTCCCGGCGCTGGTCGAGCGGCGTTCGCAGCGCGCAGGCAGCCTGTCGGGCGGCGAGCGCCAGCAGCTGGCCTTTGCCCGCGCGCTGGTCCGCGAACCGCGGGTCATGGTGCTCGACGAGCCGACGGCGGCGTTGGCGCCTGCACTGGTGGCTCGCGTCTTCGAACTCGTTGGGCGGCTGCCGGCGCAAGGCGTCTCCGTCTTGATGGTCGAACAACGCGCGCGCCAGGCACTGGCGATCAGCGACCACGGTCACATCCTCGACCAGGGCCGCGTCGTGATGAGCGGCCGTGCGGCCGACCTGCTGGTCGACCCTGGCATGACCGAGCTCTACCTCGGCACCTCGCAACACACCTAGTCGTTGCGCTGGGCGACTCGTCCCGGTGCGAACCGCGCTTCCAGGTAAGCCAGCAGGGTCCGCACCGTCTGCGCCTCGCCGCCCACCGGCCGGCCGGGCCGCGCGCTGTCGTTCCACGAAAAAAGGTCGATGTGCAACCACTCTCGCTCGGCCGGCACGAAGTCGGCCAGGAAGTTGGCGGCATGGATCGCGCCGCCGAGCGCGTTGCGGCCGGTGTTGACGATGTCGGCGAGTTCGCTCTCGATGGCACCGTGGTAGCCGGCCCAGAGGGGCAGGTGCCACAGTGGGTCGTCCAGCGCGAGGCCGCGATCGACGAGTGCGCGCGCCTGGGCCATGTCGCGGCAGAACAGCGCCGGCAACTGGCTGCCGAGGGCGATGCGGGCGGCGCCGGTGAGGGTGGCCAGGTCGATCAGCAGCGCCGGCTTCGATTCGACGGCGTAGGCCAGGGCGTCGCACAGGATCACGCGGCCTTCGGCGTCGGTGTTGCCGATCTCGATGTGCAGGCCGGCGCGCGTCTTGATCACGTCGCCGGGGCGGAAGGCGTTGCCGGCGATCGCGTTGTCGACCGCCGGGACCAGAACCTGCAGCCGCACGGGCAGCTTCAGCGCCATGATCAGTGAGGCCAGGCCGAGCACGTTGGCGGCGCCGCCCATGTCTTTCTTCATCAGGCGCATGCCGTCGGCGCTCTTGATGTCGAGTCCGCCCGAATCAAAACACACGCCCTTGCCGACGAGCGTGAGCAACGGGTGCCTGGCCTGGCCCCAGTTGAGCTCGATCAGCCGCGGCGCGCGCGTGGACGCGCGGCCCACGGTGTGGATCGCGGGGAAGCCGGCCTTCAGCAGCGCGTCGCCGACGGTCTGCGTGAAACTTGCGCCGTGCTGCTCGGCCACCATGCGTGCGGCTTCGGCCAGTTCGACCGGCCCCATGTGCTCGGCGGGCGTGTTGACCAGGTCGCGTACGGCGGCGGTAGCCGCGGCGATCAAGAGGCCGCGCGTCGCGCCGGCACTCGGCGCCAGCAGCAGCTCGGCCGATTCGCGCTTGGCGGGCTTGTACAGATCGAACGTGTAGGCCCCGAGATCCCAGGAGTGCGCAGCGGCTTCGTCGTCGGGCGCCAGGCCTGCCTCGCCAAGCCGGTACATGCCGGCGGGCAACGCGCGTGGCAAGGCCGCGAGTGCGAAGGGATGAGCGACGCTGCGCACACCGGCCCAAACGGCTTCGAGTCGGCCCTCAGCGTCGGCGATCAGGGCGTGGCTGTCGGGTGCACCTTCGAAGCCGAGCGTGGCCAGCCAACGCTTCTGTGCCTCAGGCAGCTTGCCGCTGAGCTTGGCGAACGAGGCGCGGTCCGTCAGGTGGATCGGCACCGCGGCGCGGCCGGGCTTTTTCAAGGTCACGGTCATCGGGATTCGTTCTCTCTGATCAGCCGTCGAGCTTCTTCTGGAACACCAGCCCCGCGTGCTCGCGCAGGGCGTGGAACTTGATCTTCGGCCAGTTGGTTTCGATGGCGCGCAGCTCGGGCGCGTACTCCACCAGCAGCGTCGGCGCGTCGACCGCGTCGTAGGCCACGCGGTGGGCGTTGCCGTCGATGAAGCGTTGCAGTTCCTTCGGGTCCTCGCAGGTGACCCAGCGTGCGATCTGGAAGCGGCTGGGCATCACGCGGGCCTTGCAGCCGTACTCGTGTTCGAGCCTGTGCGCGACGACCTCGAACTGCAATTGCCCGACCGCGCCGAGCAGCAGCACGCTGCCGGCCACCGGGCGAAAGACCTGGATCGCACCCTCTTCGCCCAGCTGGGTCAAGCCGGCTTTCAACTGCTTGGTGCGCAGCGGGTCGGCCACTTCGACGCTGCGGAACATCTCGGGCGCGAAGAACGGCAGCCCGGTGTACTGCAGCGCTTCGCCTTCGGTCAACGTGTCGCCGAGCTGCAGCACGCCGTGGTTCGGGATGCCGATGATGTCGCCGGCAAAGGCCTCGTCGAGCAGCTCGCGGCGTTGCGACAGGAAGCTGACCACGCTGTTGGGGCGCAGCTCCTTGCCCGAGCGCACCACCTTCAGCCGCATGCCGCGCTCGAAGTGGCCCGAGGCCACGCGCACGAACGCGATGCGGTCGCGGTGCGCCGGGTCCATGTTGGCCTGGATCTTGAACACCACGCCGGTGAACTTGGGCTCGTCGGGCTGCACCGTCCGCTGCATCGCCTCGCGCGCGGCTGGCGGCGGGGCCAGGTCGACCAGCGCGTCGAGCACCTCCTGGACGCCGAAGTTGTTGACCGCCGAGCCGAAGAACATCGGCGTCTGGTGGCCAGCGAGGAAAGCCTCGCGGTCGAACGGCGGCGCGGCGTCGGCCAGCAGGTCGAGCTCGCTGCGCGATTGTTCGTACTGCATGCCGAAGCGTTCGGGGTAGGCGGGGTTGTCCAGCCCGTCGAGGAACTCGTTGCCGCCGCCCTGCTCGGCGCCGAACAGGCGCATGCGCTTCTCGCGCAGGTCCATCACGCCGTGGAAGGCCTTGCCCATGCCGACCGGCCAGGTGAAGGGCACCACCTCCATGCCGAGCTCGCGCTCGATCTCGTCCATCAGCGCAAGCGGCTCCTGGACCTCGCGGTCCATCTTGTTGACGAAGGTCAGGATCGGCGTGTTGCGTGCGCGGCAGACCTGCAGCAGCCGCCGCGTCTGCGGCTCCACGCCATTGGCCGCGTCGATCACCATCAGCGCGGCGTCGACCGCGGTCAGCACGCGGTAGGTGTCTTCGGAGAAGTCCTGGTGACCGGGGGTGTCGAGCAGGTTGATGACGCAGCCGCGGTACTCCATCTGCATCACCGACGACGCCACCGAGATGCCGCGCTGCTTCTCGATCTCCATCCAGTCCGAGGTGGCGTGCCGGGTGGCCTTGCGCGCCTTCACCGAGCCGGCGATCTGGATCGCGCCCGAGAACAGCAGCAGTTTTTCCGTCAGCGTGGTCTTGCCGGCATCGGGGTGGGAAATGATCGCGAAGGTGCGGCGGCGGCGAACTTCACCGCTGAGGTCTGTGGACATGACGGGCGGCGCAGCGGCAGGCGCCGGCCTCGGGCAAAGGAGCGATTATCGCGGCGCCCTCTGCAGTGCGCAGCCACCGGCACAATCCGCCGCACCATGCCTCCCCGCACGATGAGTCTCACCGCCCGCTTCTTCCATTGGCACCGCTGGGCCGGCTACCTCGTTGCCTGGCAGGTGCTGGCCTGGGTGCTCGGCGGCCTGCTCTTCGCGTGGCTGCCGTTCCAGGGCTGGGTCAAGTCGGCGGACGTGCTGGTCAAGCCGCAGCAGTCGCTGCCGGCCGATTGGCCGCGCGCGCTCGACGGGCTGGCCGCACGCGGCCCGCTGCTGTCGGTGCACAGCGTGGCCACCGCCGCGGGGCCGGCGCTGAAGCTGCGTGATGCCGAGGGTGAACGCTGGCTGAGTGCCGCCGGCGGCGAGCTGGCGCGGCCCGACGCCGCCTCGATCGAGCGCTATGCGCGCAGCCTGTACCGCGGCGCTGGCGCGCTGGTGTCGGTGCAACGCCTGGCCGAATCACCGCGCAAGCTCGGCATCGTGCGCGAGCTCGGCGACCGCAATGACGCCTGGCTCGCCAGCTTCGGCGACCGGCTCGGCACGCGCCTGTACTTCGACGCCCGCAGCGGCGAGCTGCTGGCCGCGCGCAATGACGTCTGGGTCGTCTACGACTTCTTCTTTCGCCTGCATGTGATGGATTACGAAGGCGGCGAGGATTTCAACAACACCCTGCTGCGGGTGGCCTCGGTGGCGGCGATGGCGCTGGTGGCGACCGGGCTCACGCTGACGGTGCTGGCCTTGCGGCGACGCTGGCGCCGCCGGCGCAAGGCCTGACCGCGCCCACGCTGGCTTCGGTTCGAACGCGTCGCCGGGCCGCTGCAGTCACTCCTCGAGCAAGGAACGCAGCATCCAGGCCGTCTGCTCGTGCACCGTCAGGCGCTGCGTCAGCAGGTCGGCGGTCGGTTCGTCGCCGGCCTTGTCGGCCAACGGGAACAGGCTGCGCGCGGTGCGCGCCACGGCCTCGTGGCCGTCGACCAGGATGCGCACCATGGCCAGGGCTTTCGGTGGCTCGGCCGGCGCGTCGGGCAGCGAACCGAGCTTGCCGAACTGTGCGTACGAGCCCGGCGCCGGGTGGCCGAGCGAGCGGATGCGTTCGGCCACCGGGTCGACGGCATTCCACAGCTCGGTGTACTGCGTCATGAACATCGCATGCAGCGTGTTGAACATCGGCCCAGTGACGTTCCAGTGGAAATTGTGCGTCGTCAGGTACAGCGTGTAGGTGTCGGCGAGCAGCTTCGACAGGCCGGCGGCAATGGC
>JAABTC010000234.1 GCA_011390055.1 Burkholderiales bacterium
ATGAACCCGGCCGAACTCGTCGCCGCCCAGCAGGCCGTGCTCGGCGTGCACGCCGGCGACGCGCTGCTCGACTATTTGCAGACGCTGATCGCCGCCACGCGCAGCGGACAGTGGTTCGTCGAGGGGCTGTCGCCGCGCGCCGGCATCGCGGTGCTGCGCGCGGCGAAAGCCCACGCGCTGATGGACCGCCGCGACCACGTGGCCCCCGACGACATCCAGGCCGTGCTGGTGCAGACCGCCGCCCACCGCCTGCAGCCGGTGCCCGGCGCCGGCCGGGGTGCCGCCGAACAGGTGCTGGCCATGGTGAAGGCCGTGGCGGTGTTGTGAGCGTTGTACCGTGATCGCTGCAGTACAGCAGCGCTGGCAGCGCTGGTGGCAGCAGCGCCACCCACGCAGCGACACCTGGACGCTGACCCAGCGCAACATCTACATCGTGCCCACGCGGGCCGGCTTCTTCTTCGCCGCCGTGCTGGTGGTGATGCTGCTGGCTTCCATCAACTACCAGTTGAACCTGGGCTACGTGCTGACCTTTCTGCTGGCCGGTGCGGGCTTCGTTTCGATGCACCTGACGCACAACACGCTGCGCGGGCTGACCTTGCACCTGAAGCCGCCGGCCTCGGGTTTCGCCGGCGAGGCGGTGCCGCTCGAAGTGGTGCTCAGCAGCCCGACCCGCCTGCAGCACGGCATCGGCCTGGCGCTCGACACCCAGGACGCCCGCCTCACCTCGCCCGCTGCGCCATCGGTGTTCGTCGACGTTCCGGCCGGTGGCCAGGCCGTGGCGCACCTGGCCTATGTGCCGCCGCACCGCGGGCTGCACGTGCTGCCGAGCCTGCGTGCCGAAACCCGCTACCCGTTCGGCCTGTTCCGTGCCTGGACGGTGTGGCGGCCGGCATCTCGCGTGCTGGCCTGGCCGGCGCCCGAAAAACCGGTGGCCGCGCTGCCGTCGCAGCCAGATACCGCCGGTGAAAGCCGCCAGCGCCGCGCCAGCGACAGCGGCGAGTTCGAAGGCGTGCGCGCCTACCGGCGCGGCGACGCCTTGAAGCGCGTGGTCTGGAAGAAGGCCGCGCGCACCGGCGAGCTGGTCAGCCGCGACGCCAGCAGCGCGCTGCAGCAGGAGCTGTGGCTCGACTGGCAGGCCACGCAAGTGGCGGGCACCGAACC
Source organism: Burkholderiales bacterium (assembly GCA_011390055.1). Taxonomy (GTDB): domain Bacteria; phylum Pseudomonadota; class Gammaproteobacteria; order Burkholderiales; family Burkholderiaceae_C; genus CADEEN01. The sequence continues at coordinate 1,162 of JAABTC010000234.1, forward strand.
CCGCCTGGCGCGCCTGGCGGCCTGGGTGCTGGCCGCCGAGGCCGCGGGGGTCGCCCACGGGCTGCGGCTTCCAGGCGTCGAGATCGCCCCGGCCGCCGGGCAAGCGCACCAGCGCCGCAGCCTCGACGCACTGGCGCTGTGGTCGTGACAGCGTTGCTACCGCGCTGGCCGGGTTGGTCGCACCTGCCGCGCGATGCGCGCGACGTGCTGTTCTTGCTGGCGGTGATCGCCTGGACGCTGGCGCCGCACTTCGGCCATCTGCCGCGGTGGGCGCCGGTGCTGACGCTCGTCGTCGTGCTCTGGCGCGCGAGCCTGGCCGTCGGCAACGCTGCGCTGCCCGGCCGCTGGCCGCTGGTGGGCGTGCTGGTGCTGGCCATGGGCCTGACCTGGTGGAGCCACCGTACGCTGCTCGGCAAGGACGCCGGCATCACGATGCTGGTGGTGCTGATGGTGCTGAAGACCCTCGAGTTGCGCGCGCGACGCGATGCGATGGTGGTCTTCTTCCTCGGCTTCTTCATCGTGCTGACCAACTTCCTGTACTCGCAGACGATCGCCGTGGCCGCGGCCATGCTGGTCTCGGTGTGGGGGTTGTTGACGGCGCTGGTGCTGGCCCACATGCCCGTCGGCCGCCCGCCGCTGGCGCGGGCCGCCGCGGTGGCCGGCCGCGCTGCGCTGCTCGGCGCGCCGATCATGGTCGCGCTGTTCATGCTCTTTCCGCGCATGGCGCCGCTGTGGGCCGTGCCGCAGGACACGCTGGCCAAGACCGGCCTGTCGGGCAGCTTGCGCATGGGCGGCATCGCCGAGCTGGCGCTCGACGAGAGCATCGCTTTCCGGGTCCGCTTCGAAGGCGGCGCGCAGCCCCCGGCGCAGGCCTTGTACTGGCGCGGCCCGGTGCTGGCGCGTTTCGACGGCATCGAATGGAACCGGCTCGAGCCGTCGTATGCCAACGCCCCGCGGCGCGGCGCGCAGCTGCGCGTGGCCGGCACGCCCCTGGCCTACGAGATGACGCTGGAGCCGAACCGCCTGCCGCTGCTGCCGCTGCTGGAGGCCACACCCTCGGGCGAAGCCGACGCGCCGCGCATCGACGGGCTGCGCGCCTTTCTGCGCAGCGATCTGCAGTGGCAGACCGAGCGCGCCGTCACCGAACGCTTGCGCTTCAACGCCCGCGCCTACCTCGAGCACCGTCACGGGCCCCAGCGCGACGACGGCTCGCTGATCGAATACACCGACCTGCCTGCGGGCTACAACCCGCGCACCCTGGCCTGGGCCCAGGCGCTGCGCAACGAGGCGCGCTACGCCGAAGCCTCGCCGCAGCAGCTCGTCGATGCGGTCCTCGACCACATCCGGCGCGGCTTCACCTACACCCTGACGCCGGGCACCTACGGCGACGAGGCCGAAGGTCTTTTCGCGATCGACGAGTTCTGGCTCGACCGCAAGCAGGGCTTCTGCGAGCATTTCTCGACCGCCTTCGTGGTCGTGATGCGCGCGCTCGACGTTCCGGCGCGCATCGTCACCGGCTTCCAGGGCGCCGACCCCGAACTGCAGGACGGCTGGCACGTGGTGCGCAACAGCCATGCCCACGCCTGGGCCGAAGTCTGGCTCGAAGACCGCGGCTGGGTGCGCGTGGACCCGACGGCGGCCGTGGCGCCCGAGCGCGTGGTGGCCAGCCGCTCGTTGCGCGCGCAGCCCGGCGTGGTGGCCGGCGCCATCGCGGCCGTCAACCCGGCGCTGATGGTGCAGCTGCGGCGGGCCTGGGAACAGCTCGACAACCGCTGGTCGCAGTGGGTGCTGAACTACTCGCGCTCGCAGCAGTTCGATCTGTTGAAGAGCGTCGGCGTGCGGGCGCCGACCTGGGAAGACCTGGCCTACCTGTTGATCGGCCTGCTGAGCACCGCCAGCCTGGTCGGCGCGGCCTGGGCCTGGTGGGACCGGCACCGTCGCGACCCCTGGCAGCGCCTGCGCTCGCGCATCGACCAACGGCTCGCGCGCTTGGGCCTGCGTCCCGACGCGCACGAAGCACCGCGCGCCTTGGCGCTGCGGGTGCGCGAGCAATTCGGCGCCGTTGGCGAGCCCCTGGCACAGCAGCTCGAAGCCCTTGACGCGATGCGCTATGGCCGCGCGGCGCGCACCCTGCCCGAGGCGGGCTGGTGGGCCGGCTTCACCCGGGCTGGCAAACCCCTGGAAGGCCAACAGGTCAACACCGGGCCGCGATAATCGGCGCATGCCTTTTTCGATCTTGCGCCGATGCGGCGACCGTTGGCTGCCGGCGCTGGCCCTCGCGGCTGGGCTGGCTTCGATGTTCGCGGTGCCGACGGCGCAGGCGGCCAACGTCCGCAAGGTCGCTGCGCCCAACGCTGCACCTGCTGCCGCGGTGCCGACCTACGCCGAGCGCGACGACGCGATGCAATTCGCCGACGCGGTCGCCGAACGGCGGCCCGAACTCGACCGCGCCTGGGTGCGCGCACAGATCGCGCAGGCGCGCCATGTGGCCAGCGCCACCCGCCTGATCATGCCGCCGCCTGCAGGCACGGCCAAGAACTGGGCGGCGTACCGCGCGCGCTTCATCGACAACGAGCGCATCGCCGCAGGCGCCGCC
>JAABTC010000235.1 GCA_011390055.1 Burkholderiales bacterium
GCGAAGTTCAGGCCGCGCTGCGTGCGCTCGCCCACCTCGTACACCATGTTGTCACGCAGGATGTCGAAGCCGAACTCGTTGTTGGTGCCGTAGGTGATGTCGGCGGCGTAGGCGGCCTGCTTCTCCTCGCGCGACAGCCCCGGCACGTTGATGCCGACCGTGAGCCCGAGGAAGGTGTAGATGCGCCCCATCCACTCGGCATCGCGCCGCACCAGGTAGTCGTTCACGGTGACCAGGTGCACGCCCTTGCCGGACAGCGCATTCAGGTAGATCGGCAGCGTTGCCATCAGGGTCTTGCCCTCGCCCGTGCGCATTTCGGCGATCTTGCCGTCGTGCATCGCCATGCCGCCGATCAGCTGTACATCGAAGTGGCGCATCTTCAGCACGCGCTTGCCCGCCTCGCGCACTGCGGCAAATGCCTCGGGCAGCAGTTCGTCGAGCGTGGTCGTGCCGGCAGCCACAAGACCCCGCCATTCGCTGGTCTTGCCCCGCAGGGCGTCGTCGTCGAGTGCTTCGAACTTCGGCTCGAGCGCGTTGATCTTCTGGACCACCGCGCGGTACTGCTTGAGCAGTCGGTCGTTGCGGCTGCCGAAGATCGAAGTCAGGATTTTGGGCAACATGCGGCTGGGTTCTTGTCGATTCTTGTCGTTGGCGAGCGTGGCCCGCGGCAGGCGCAGCATGCAACCGCGGACGCGCGAACGCCCACGCGGCTCGGCGCAGAACCCGCGAGTTTACCGGGGCCTCAACGCGAGCGCGCCAGGCTGCCCGACTCGCGTGGCGGCGCGGCGCGTCCGGCCAGGAAACGCGCCGGGTTCTGGGGCACGCCCTCCACCAGGACTTCGAAGTGCAGGTGCGGGCCGGTCGAGCGCCCGCTGTTGCCCACCAAGGCCACCACCTGCCCACGCTTGACCAGATCGCCGCTCTTGACCAGCAGCTTGGACAGGTGCGCGTACCGCGTCAGCAGCCCGTTGCCATGGTCGATCTCGACCAGGTTGCCGTAGGCGGGGTGCGGCTCGGTGGCGACCACCATGCCACCCGCAGCCGATTGCACCGGCGTGCCGACGTCGGCCGGGAAGTCGAGCCCGGTGTGCAGCGCTGCACGGCCGGTGAACGGGTCGCTGCGGAAGCCGAAGCCCGAGCCCACCGGCCCCTGCACCGGCGTCGTGCTCGGGATCATCAGCTGCGCCAGGCGGCCTTCGAGCAGGCGCGACTCGATCAAGGTGAACAGGTCGGTCGTCTGGTCGGTGCGTTCATCCAGGCCAGCGACATGGTTGTTCAGGCCATCGAGCGCTTCACGCTCGAACACGCCCAGGCCGGGCACGAACGGCCCGCCCTGCCCGCCGCCACTGACGCCGGCGCGCGGTGCTGGCATCGGCGTGGCGACCGACGCGGCCGGCGCCGCGGGTCGCAACAACGGCCGGAATTCCTCGGGCTTGACCCCGGCCAGGCCCGAGACGCGGTCGCCCATGGCTTCGAGCTTGAGCAGCTTGGCCTGCATCTCGCCGACCTTCTTGGCCATCGCGTCCAGGTTCTCGCGCAGGAAGCGGTCGCGCTGCGCGGTTTCATCGCGCGCGACCAGCTTGACGACCTGGCTCACGACCGGCCAGCCCTCGCGCGCGGCCGTCAGGAACACGAAGTGGTAGATCGCGCCGGACAGAAGCATCAGCAACGCGACCAGCAACGCCAGCGCTGCAACGATCTGCAGGCGGTTGAAATTCAGGACCCGCGTCGAGGCGAGGCCGCCGTGGGTGATGAGGATCTGCATCCGTCTAGACTCCTGTGATGGCCCGTTCCAAGCCCTCGATCACGGCCGTGCCGCTGGGCCTGCCGCTGGCCCGTGCGCTCGACCAGAACAGCAGCTTGGCGGACCTGTCGCGCCGGCTGGCCCAGTCGAACGCGCGCCATGCCGCCGTGGCCCACCTGCTGCCCGAGTCGCTGCGCGCGGTCGTGCGTGCTGGTCCGATCGACGACGAAGGCTGGTCCTTGCTGGTCCCCAACGCGGCGGTCGCCGCCAAACTGCGCCAATTGCTGCCCCGCCTGGCCGAGACGATACGCGCACACGGCTGGCCCGACCTGCCGATCCGCGTGCACATCCGCACGCCGTGAAGCCCGGTGCCGGCACCGCGGCCATGCTCGAATGGTGCCGACTATCCGAATCGAACGGATGACCTTCCGCTTACAAGGCGGGTGCTCTACCAGCTGAGCTAAGTCGGCACGGACGCTGCATTTTAGGCGCGTGCCCGTGCGCCTTCACTTGATGCGCTTGAGCGAGGGGCGGTGCCCGCCACCCGAAGGATGGGGCTCGGGCGGTTCGGGCGGCGCCGGGGAGGCCGGCGCGCGGCCCGGGGCCGCCGCTGGCGCGTCCACGGCCGTCAGGCGAGGTGGCGGGCGGGCGGAGTCGGCCGCGGACTGGCCGCTGGCCGCGCTGGCCGTGCCGACGGTGGCCAGCGTGGGCACCGGCGTCAGGCCCGACGCCGACGCGCCCACGCCGCCGGCGGCAGCGGACGCAGGCAGGGGCGCACTGCCCCCGGCGGTGGGCACGGGAAAGGCCATGCCCTGACCGTTTTCGCGGGCGTAGATGGCCACCACATGGTCGATCGGCACGACGATCTCACGTGCCGAGCCGCCGAAGCGCGCCTTGAACTCGATCTGCTCGTTGCCCAGCTTCAGCCCGCTGGTGGCCTCGAAACCGACGTTGAGCACGATCTCGTTGTTCTTCACGTACTCCTGCGGCACCTGCACCTTGCCATCGACGAACACCGCGATGTAGGGCGTGTAGCCGTTGTCGGTGCACCAGTCGTGCAGCGCACGGATCAAGTAGGGCCGCGTCGAGCTGCCCTGGCCATCAGGAGCCGTGGGAATCGCCATCGGCCTACTTTCGCATCACCTTTTCCGAAGGTGTGAGCGCTTCGATGTAAGCCGGGCGCGAAAAGATCCGTTCGGCGTACTTCAGCAGCGGCAAGGCGTTCTTCGACAGGTCGATGCCGTAGTAGTCCAGACGCCAGAGCAGCGGCGCGATCGCCACATCGAGCATCGAGAAGTCGTCGCCGAGCATGAACTTGTTCTTCAGGAAGATCGGCGCGAGCTGGGTCAGGCGGTCGCGGATCTGGCCGCGCGCCTTTTCCAGCTGCTTCTCGGTTCCCTTGACACCGTTGCGGGCTTCCAGGATGTTGACGTTGGCGAACAACTCCTTCTCGAAGTTGAACAGGAACAAGCGCACGCGCGCACGCGCCACCGGGTCGCCCGGCATCAGCTGGGGGTGCGGGAAACGCTCGTCGATGTACTCGTTGATGATGTGCGACTCGTACAGGATCAGGTCGCGCTCGACCAGGATCGGCACCTCGTTGTACGGGTTCATCAAAGCGATGTCTTCGGGCTTGGCGAAGAGATCGACGTCACGGATCTCGAAGTCCATGCCCTTCTCGAACAGCACGAAGCGGCAGCGGTGCGAGTACGGGCAGGTGGTTCCGGAATAAAGCACCATCATGGTGAGGGCTCCCTTGCTGGTGGTCAGAAAATGGCGAGATCTCGCAGGACTCTCAGCGATCGCGATGCGGCGTGGCGCCCGCGGCAGGCAACGCGGCGCCCCCGGTGGCGGCTACTTGACGTCTTTCCAGTACGCGGCATTCAGGCGCCATGCGATCACGGTGAAGACCGCCAGGAACATCAACACCCACACGCCCAACTGGACGCGTGACTTCTGAACCGGCTCGCTGGCCCACTGCAGGAAAGCCACCAGGTCGGCCA
>JAABTC010000236.1 GCA_011390055.1 Burkholderiales bacterium
GGCTGGTGCCCGGCACCCGGGTGCCCGCGAATTCGCCGGTATCGGCCGGCGCAGATGATCAGCGTGCCGGCCTCATCAGCGCCAGCGCCAGCGCCGCCGCACAACACGCCATGGCCGACAGTTCCAATGGGCCGAGCGGTTCGCCGTGAACGATCGCGCCTGACACCATGGCCACCACCGGGACCAGGATCGACGACAGCCCAGCCACGTTGGTGGGCAGCAGGCCGACGATGGCGAACCAGCAGACGTTGCCGATGCTCATCGGCACCAGCGTGATGTACGCAATGACGGCGATCGATTGCCAAGACGGCACGAACCAATGGCCATCGCCGAATATCAGCGCGCCGATCGTGATCGGCACGGCGGCCATCAGCAATTGCCAGCCGGTGAGCACGGTGGCCGGCACATCGATCGGCCTGCGCTTGAGGATGAGCGTGCCGACGGCCCACCCGAGACCGGCCAGCAGGCCGAGCGCAAACCCCAGCGGTGCCTGGGCATAGGCCTCGAGGCTGCGCATCATCAGCAGCAGCACGGCTGCTGCGCCGAGAGCGATGGCCGCCAGCATCCTCGCACCGAGCCGCTGGCCGAGAACGGCCCACGTGATCAACGCCGACCACAGCGGCATCGTGAACCCGAGCACCGCGGATTGACCCGACGGAATGAGGGTTGCCGAGTAGGTGCTGGCAATGTTCCAAACGACGAGGAAGCAGAACGTCGCCGCGGCGAGGGTGGGCCAGTGGCGGCGCTCGATCACGAGCGACTGCCCACGCAATCGGGCCACCAGCAGCAACACGATGCCGGCGATGCTCACCGAAACGGCGCGGAAGGTCCACACCGACACCTCGCGCACGGCCATCGGAAAAAGCGGCCAGTTGGTGCCCCAGACGAGCGTCAGGACAAGGAGCAGGACAAGTGCTCGGGGCGGAATGGTTGGATGCTGCTGCATCGGTGGCGAGGGTAGCAGCGAAGCGTCGCCCTGTCGGACGCGGTCACTGACGGGCCGGCGACAGACGACCGCTAAGCCCAAGTGCCCTTCAGCGGTCTGCGTCGCGCGAAGCCTGCCCGAGCAGGCGCCGCGTGGTCACGCCGTGCCTCAGGGGTGAGCCGGGGGCACGAAGGTCTGGGTGATCTGCTTGTACTCGAGGAAGTCGTCGAGCGAAGCTGTACCGCCCAGGCGGCCACCGCCGCTGGCCTTGTAGCCACCTTCCCCGAATTCAATCGCCAGGTTGGCCCAGTTGTTGATCGAGATCAGGCCAGCTTGCAGCTTGCGCGCCACGCGGATGGGGCGGTCGATGTCACGGCTCCACACGCAAGCGCTCAGGCCGTACTCGCTGTCGTTGGCCATGCGGATCGCTTCTTCCTCGGTGTCGAACACTTGCAGTGTTTGCACCGGGCCGAAGGTTTCCTCGCGAACGATGGGCAAGGTGCCGTCCGTCACTTCGAGCAGGGTCGGGTGGTAGAACGCGCCACCGGCCAGCTTTGGATCCTTTGAGGGACCGCCGCGCACGAGCAACTTCGCGCCGGCCGCGATGGCCGCGTCCACGCAAGCGTTCACACGGGCCACTGCCGCCTTGTCGATCAGGGGGCCCATCGTGCTGTCGGCGCTCGAGGCCGGACCAGGGCGCACGGCTTCGAGGCGAGCGGCCAGGCCCTTTCGCACGGCGTCGGCCTTGCTGCGGTGGACCAGGATGCGGCTGCCGGTCATGCAGAACTGGCCTGCAAACACGGTGCAGGACTTCTCCAGCACCGGCAGCAAGGCGTCCACGTCGGCGTCGTCGAAAATCAGGTGCGGCGTCTTGCCGCCCAGTTCCAGGTTCAGGCGCTTGAACGTGCCGGCGGCCGCCTTGGCGATGGCGCGGCCGGTGGCCGTGCTGCCGGTGAAGCTGACCACCTTCACTTGCGGCGACGAGACCAGCAGCTTCGCGCCTTCAGAACCCGACTCGATGAAGATGTTGACCACGCCCTTCGGGATTTCCTTCACCGAGGCGATGATTTCGCTCATCAGCTGGGCGATCTGCGCGGCCACGTGGGGCATCTTGATGGCTGCGGTGCAGCCCGCGGCCAGCGCCGGTACCAGGGAGCGGATCGACAGATAGGCCGGTGAGTTCCAGGGAATGATCAGGCCCGCCACGCCCACCGGCTCGCGGATCGACATGGATTGCATGCCGGGCGTGACTTCAGCCACGTGGCCGAAGTTGTGCATGGCCAAACCAGCGGCGAAACGCAAAGCACGCGGGATGAAATGCGCTTCGAAGCCGGCTTCGTATCTCATCTTGCCGTTCTCGGTGGCCAGCGTCTCGACGATCTCGCCGATTCGGGCTTCGTACGCGTCAGCCAGGCGGCACAACGCAGTGGCGCGCGTGAACGGGTCATTGCGCCAGTGGCCGGTTTCGAAGGCAGCCTGCGCGGCGTTGATCGCGGCCTGGGCGGTTTCAGCATTGCCGTCGGCGTAGTGGCCGATGACTTCGCCAGTGGCCGGGTTGATGCTCTCGCGTTGGGTGCCCGCGGTGCGCCACTCGCCGTCGATCCAATGCTTTGCCTCTCTGAGATTCGCCACGACTTCGTTCTCCAGGTGGTCTGTTTGCCGATCTCACCATGACCAGGGTTGCCATGGCCCAGCAAGCGCCCGAGCTCTTCGAGGGTAATCTCGGTCCGCCACGTCCAGCGCGTTGAGGCTCAGCGCTCGATGTCGCGCTGCAGGGCGCGCATTGCGATGCTGCAATGGTGCCGATCGATTCTAGGAGCGCCGCATGCACGCCAGGTCCGTCCCAATTCTCTGCCCACTGGCGCTGCGCCGGTGAAAGCCCGCTTTGGCCTCGACAGCCCCGGGCGGCCCGCGCCGGCCTGGGCCACGCGCGAATGGATCAACACGCGCAGCCCGCTGCAGCCTGCCGACCTGCGCGGCCGCGTCGTCGTGCTGCACGCCTTCCAGATGCTGTGCCCGGGCTGCGTGCAGCACGGCCTGCCGCAGGCCGAGCGGCTGCGCGCAGCCTTCGAGCCCGAGGACGTTGCCATCATCGGCCTGCACACCGTGTTCGAGCACCACGCAGCGATGACGCCGATTGCGCTGCGCGCCTTCCTGCACGAGTGGCGGATCGGTTTTCCGGTCGGCGTCGATGCGCCGAGTGACGACGCGCACGACCCGATCCCGCAGACGATGCGCGCTTATGCGCTGCAGGGCACGCCGAGCCTGCTGCTGATCGACCGCAACAGCTTCCTGCGCCGGCACAGCTTCGGCGCCGAGGAGGATGCGACGGTCGCTGCCGCGGTGGCCACCTTGATCGCCGAGCCCGGCTGACACGCAGTGGCGCCCGGCCTGGTGCGCAGCCACTTGCCGACGCGGACCCGGCTCAGTCGCCGAGGATCTGCCGCAGCGCAGCCCGGCCGAGCGGCCCCTCGGGCGTGACCAGGGTCTCGAGGATCTCGAAATGGTTGAGGTGGTCCGCCACCACCGTGTCCACCGGCGAGCCGGCCGCCATGGCGGCCTGCGCCAGCGCCCGTCCCTGGCGCTGGAACTCGGGCGATTCGAGCGAGCCCCAGGCCACCACGATCGGTTGGCGCAGCCGGTCCAGATGACGGATCGGGCTGAGGTCGTGCGCCGCGGCGTCGTCGATCGACAGGTAGCGGCTGCGCGATGAGCGCCGCACCGGTTCCAGGTCATAGCTGCCGCTGCACAGCAGGCAGCCCTTGACGAGGTCCTGCGGCAGC
>JAABTC010000237.1 GCA_011390055.1 Burkholderiales bacterium
GCACGATGCTGACACGCACGGCCGCCTTCCATGAAGCCGAGACGACGCGCTGGATCGAACGTTTCACGCGCCTGTTCGAACCGGTGCTGATGGCGGTGATCGGCATCGTCGTCGGCTTGATCGTGATCCTGCTCTACCTGCCGATCTTCGACCTGGCCGGCAGCCTGCAATGAACGTTGCCGCCCCGTCATCACTGGGGATCGACTTGGCCGCACTTCGATCCGAATTCGATCGCGGCCGAGCGGCCATCGACGTGCTCGCCGAGCAGCACGGCATCTCGGCCTACCAGGCCGCGGCGATGTTGGCACCGCGTTTCTCGATGCAGCATCTGGACGCGGCGTCGCTGTCGCCGATGGAACCGGCGTTCGACCTCCTCCCCCTGACCCGGGCGCAGCAGAAGAACGCGATCGTGCTGCGCCGGCCCGCCGCTTCGAGCGAGCCCACCTTGCTGTGTGCCATCGGCGACCCCTTCGACGCCGACCTGATGGCACAGATCGAGCACCTGGCCTCGGCACCGGTGTGCTTTGCGCTGGCCACGCCCGCCGACATCCACGCCCTGCTCAACCAGCACGAGGCACGCGCGCGGGCCATGGACGCGCATCCCGCCTCCCAGCCACCGGCCGCAGACGCGGCCGGCCCGCTCGAGACACTGTCACTCGCCTCGGCCACCGATGCCGCGAGCCCCGCGGTGCGCCTGGTCAGCTCCACGCTCTACGACGCGTTGCGCAGCGGCGTCAGCGACGTGCACCTCGAGAGCACGCCCACGGGATTGGCCGTCAAGTGCCGCATCGATGGTGTGCTCGACACCCTCACCCAGGCCCGTGGCGTGGCCTTGGCCGAGCAGGTCATATCACGCCTGAAGGTGCTGTGCGAACTCGACATCGCCGAGCGGCGCGTGCCGCAGGACGGCAGTTTTCGTGTGCTCGCGCAGGGCCGGCCGATCGATCTGCGTGTCTCGATCATGCCCAGCGTTCATGGCGAGGATGCGGTCATCCGCATCCTGGACAAGCAGGCGATGGTCGAAGCGCACGGCCGGCTGACCCTGGATTCGCTCGGCTTCGACGACGGCTCGCTGCGCACGCTGCGCGCGCTGATGGATGTGCCGCACGGCATGCTGCTCGTCACGGGGCCGACGGGCTCCGGGAAGACGACCACGCTCTATGCGGCCTTGTCTGAATCGCAGACCGGACGCGAGAAGATCATCACCATCGAAGACCCGGTCGAATACCAGCTGCCCGGCGTGCTGCAGATTCCGGTCAACGAAAAAAAGGGACTGACCTTCGCCAAAGGCCTGCGGTCGATCCTGCGCCACGACCCGGACAAGATCATGGTCGGCGAGATCCGCGATCGCGAGACCGCCGAGATTGCCGTGCAGTCCGCATTGACCGGTCATCTGGTGCTGACCACCGTCCACGCGAACAACGTCTACGACGTGTTCGGGCGCTTCACGCACATGGGCCTCGACCCTTACGCGATGGTCTCGGCGCTGAACGGCGTGTGGGCGCAACGGCTGCTGCGCATCAATTGCACGCGATGCCGTGCGCCGTGCAAGCCGAACGCAGAGACCGCCGCACGCCTGGGGCTCGGCGGCCCGGACCTTGGCAGCTACCGCCTGGTCCAAGGCGCCGGTTGCGGCGATTGCCGGGGGACCGGGTACCGCGGACGCCGCGCGGTGGCCGAGGTCCTGAGGCTCGACGATGAGCTGCGCGAGCTGATCGTCGAGCGCCAGCCGATGCGCAAGATCAAGGAAGCAGCACGGCGTGCCGGAACGACGAGCCTGCTGGACGCCGCGTTGGCCCTGGCCCGCGCGGGCCACACGACGCTCGAGGAGGTACGCCGTGTGGCGCTCGATGCTTAGTCCCTTCGGCCGTGCCACAGCCTGCCTGGGCATCGCACGCGGCGCCGTGGCGGTCGTGGGTCAGGCCGGTGCGGCGCCGCAGGTCGCGGACTTCGACGACGCACACGACCTGCCGCAGACGGTGCGGCGCGGATGGGGAGCGGGCGTTCCCGCCCATCGCAGCGCGCGGGTCGTGGTCGGCAACGATCTGGCGTGCCACTGGCTGCTCGCGCCGCCGAAGGGTGCAGCGTCGCTGCGCGAGATCCAGGCCGTGGCCCAAGCGCGCTTTGCCGAGTTGTATGCCGAGCGTCCCGAAGCATGGCGGATCACGGGCGACTGGCGTTGCGGCCAACCTTTCATCTGCACGGCGGTACCCCGGTGGGTCATCGCCGGCGTTCGTGGTGATCCGTCCGACAGCATGCCGGCGGCCTGGACCGGCACGGTCCTGGGCCGGGCGCTGGAGCTGTTCCATCGCCAGTTGCCGAACGCGGGTTGGTGCTGCGTGCACTCGCCACGCAGCCTGGCGCTGATGCATCTCGAACACGGGCTGCCCGTGGCGCTTCGTGTCATGCCGGTGGTCGAGGGTGCTGCACAGGATGCAACCTTCGCAAGGGCCGCCGACGCGTTGCAACGCGAGGCTGCACGCCAGGCGTTGACACCTGTGGTCGAGGCCACCTGGCTCGATCTCACGGCAGGGTGGCCAAGCAACGCCATGGCACTCCACGGCGAGCACGCGGGTGTTGCGTTCCGCGTGCTGCGTTTGAACCACCGCCACCGGATCACCCGCAGCACAGCGGGCGCCGCGGGCGAAGCGAGCCTGGCCGCCCTGCTGGGCCAGGGCTCGGGGGTGAGCGTTTCATGAGGCGGCCCGCGCTGACCTTGCGCGCCGGCTTCTGGGCGGGCGCGTTCGGGCGGGCCAGCGGCATGCCGGCGCGCATCGCCTCCGCGGCGTTCGCGCTGGTGGCCCTCGGCGTGCTGGCGGCCGTGCTGGCACGGTACGGCGAGCTGCATGCTGCCGTCCTCACAGCGCGTGCAGCGGCCGCATCGGCAACGCAGGCGGCGACGCCGCCAGTGGCTGCGGCGGTGGTGCCCCCCTCACCGCACCGATTGAGCGCGCTGGCGCGCAGCACCCAGCACCTCAATGTGCCCTGGGCGGCGATCCTCGACGAGTTGGAGCGGCACGCCACCCAGGACGTCGCTTTGTTGGGCATCGAGCCGGACGCCGTGCAAGGCAGGGTGCGCCTGGAGCTCGAGTCGCGACGGTTGCAGCCGCTCGTCGATTTCGCACAGCGGCTTGGCAGGTCCTCGACCTTCGAGCGTGTCGCCCTGGCCAAACACGACACCGTGGAGCGTGACCCTGCAGCGCCCGTGCGGATGTCGCTCGAAGTGAAGCTGGCACGTCCAGGTGCGATGGCCTACGCGGACCACCGATGAGTACAGCCACGGCTCCCGCTCCGGCACCGCGTGCACGGGCCATCGCCGACAGCTTCGCTGGCGCCCGCGCTCGCTGGGGTGTCGCGCACTGGCGCCATGGCCGGTGCTGGACCGTCGCGTTGGCGATCCTGGCCTGTGCTGCTGCTGTCGAACTAGCGAAAAATCGACCGCTGCGCGCCGAGCTGTCGGTCTTGAGTTTGGGCGCATCCGAATCCCGCCGCGTGGTGGCGCCCGTCGCGCCCACCCGCCCCCCCAGCGATGCCGCAGCGCGCGCACGCGAGATCGAGACCATGCTGCGCGGCGAGGCTTCGTTCGAATCGCAATACCAGCAGCTCATCGAGATCGCTGCACGGCGCGGAATCGCACTGCCGCGTGCGGAGTACGTGACGACGGTCGACGATTCCGGCGGCATGTCGCGTGTGCAGGTGAGCCTGAC
>JAABTC010000238.1 GCA_011390055.1 Burkholderiales bacterium
AGCAACGTCGCATCGAGCATCGCCGCCACGTCGCCCTGCTCGCAGGTTGCGTCGGGCAGCAGCGCCAGCACGTGTGTCGCGGTGCGCGCGATCCAGTTGATGTCGTGCGCGGAGATCACGAGTGCGTGGTCGGCAGGCAGCGAGGACGACAACCACCTCGCCACCAGCGCCTGGTGGGCCGGGTCCTGGAACGCCACCGGCTCGTCGAGCAGCAGCAGCGGCGCGCCCTGGACCACGCACTGTGCCAAAGCCACGCGCTGGCGCTCGCCACCGGAGAGTTCGAGCACCGGGCGCGCCGCGAGCGATGCGATGTCCAGGCCGCGCAGCACGGCGTGGATGTCGAGAGACTTGCGGACCACGCTGAGTTCGAGCAGTCGCGAGACGCTGATCGGGAACCGGTCCACCACCTGTTGCGGCATGAAGGCGCGCAAGGTCGCGGCATCGGTGGCCGGCCATTCGCGGGGGGACCGGCCTTGCCAATGCAGCGCACCGCCTTGTTCGACACCGACCTCACCCACACCGGCGATGGCACGCAGCAAGGTGCTCTTGCCTGCGGCATTGCGGCCGATGACGCACCAGCGCTGACCGGGTTCCACCCGCCAATCCAGCCGGCGCACCAATGCGCGTCCCGCCGCACCGAGCGTGAGGCCCTGCGTGGCCAGCAACGCGCGCGTCACCGCCCGCCCCGGGCCAGGAACGCGATGAAGACCGGCGCACCGACGAGCGCCATCACCGCGCCCACCGGCAATTCGATCGGCAGCGCCACGGTTCGCGCGAGCAGGTCGGCCGCCACCACCAGTGCAGCGCCACCGAGCGGCGACAGCAAGGCCAGGTCGCGTGTGCGCTGCACGCCGGCCAGGCGCAAGGCATGCGGAATCACCAGGCCGACGAAGCCGATCGCACCCGCACTGGCGACGGCCAGCGCCGCGGCCAGCGAGGCCCCGAGCAGCAACTCGAAGCGCAGTCGCCTGACCGGCTCACCGAGCAGGTGCGCGGCCACGCTGCCAAGCAGCAAGCGGTCGAGCGCGCGTTGCCGCCAGACGAACCAGGACGCGAACAGGACGGCAGCGGCCAGGCTCACGCCCGCGTCGTCGGCGCCGGAGAGATCGCCGACGAGCCAGAAGATTGCGCCGCGCAGGCGCTGGTCGGGCGTGAGCGCAAGCAGCAGCGAGGCCAGCGCCCCGAACATCGCCGCAAGCATGGCCCCGGCGAGGATCAGGCGTGGCGATGCATCGTCGGTGGTGGCCAGGGCCCGTCGCGCCAGCCACATCAGCAACGCACCGGCCGCCAATGCACCGGCCGCAGCGCCTGCGGTGAGGGTGATGCCGAACATCAGCGCCAGCAGCGCGCCGACCGCAGCGCCGCCCGAAGTGCCGAGCACATACGGATCGGCCAAGGGGTTGCGCAATAGGGACTGCATCGCCAGTCCCGACAACGCCAGCAGCGCGCCGACGCCGGCGGCGGCGGCCACGCGCGGGGCGCGCAAGCTGCGGATCAGCTCGACGTCCCAGCCCGCGCTGCCGAAGACCAGCGCTGCCGCCACCACGAGCATCAACACGGCCACCATCGCGATGGCCAGCGTCCACAGCCGGGCGGCGGTCAGCGGCATCGCCTACTTCACGCTGGCCTGCAGGCTCAGCAGCGCACTGCGCGGCGCGGCGGTGTAACCCAGCACTTCGGGGCGGCGGCTGCCGGTGGCGTTGTCGATGGCCAGCGCCACCCGCCAGCCGGGTGCCACCTCCCGCGCCACGCCCAGCGCCAACGTCGCGCGCGCCGGGTTGCCGGCATCGCCGAAGGTGAGCGGGTCGGTATCGAGCCGCTGGCCGGTGTGGCGCAAGGCCGCGCGCCACGTGAAGCCCGCCGCATCGCCCTGCCAGCCGAGCGCCATCGACTGCTTGGCACGGCGCTTCAGCGGCGCGTCGCGGGTGGCATCGCGCGGGTCCTGCACGGTCAGCTCGGCATTCACCGCGCCGGGGCCGAGCGGCAACTGCGCCATCAGCTCCAGGCCCTGGTTCTCGGCACGCGCGATGTTGACAGTGGTGAAACTCACCGGGTCGAAGCCGATCCGTTCGCGCTGACGTTGCACGAACAGGGCCGCACGCACGCTGGCCGCGCCCTTGCGCCACTGCAGCGCAGCCTCGGCCTGGCGCGAGCGCTCGGGTTTGAGCGGCAACGCGGGATCGGCGAACAGCTGGTCGAGGAACGACGGTGCGGAGAAGCCGCTCGACGCCTGCAGGCTGGCCTTCCATGCCGGCGAGATCTCGTAGCCGAGTGCCAACAGCCCCGTGCTGGCGCTGCCGAAGGCGCTGCTGCGGTCGTGTCGCAGATGCGCCTGCACCTGCAGGGCTGCGCCATACCGGCCCTGCCAACCCAGACGCACGCTGTCAGTGGTGCGGGTCTGCGCCGCGGTCCCGGGTTCGCTGTAGCGGTCACGGCGCGACTCCGCGCCGAGTTGCAGGTGATGCGCCGGCGCAGGCTGCCAACCGAGCGTGAGGCCGACATTGCGCACCCGGTTGTCGGCTTCGGGTGTGAAGCCGGTCGGGTCGGCGAAGCTCTCGCTCGTCTGCCCCGCCTCGGCGTCGAGCGTCCAGTCGCGAGCCAGGGTGTGCCGGCTGGTCAACGCGACGCTCTGCACGCGGGTGGTCAACACATCGTCCAGTCCCGGCGTGAAACCGTCGTAGCCGCTGCGTGTGCGGCTCGTGCCCAAGGCCAGCTGGGTGCGATGGCCGGGAGCCCAACCTTGCTCAAGGCGCGCACTGGCCCCGCTCTGGCGCGCGCTGTCGCGGTCGGGGTTGGCACCCGGGTCCACCGCCGCATCGCGAGCCGAGTAACCGTCGGTGCGCCGGGTCGACAGCGACGCCGAGACGCGCGTGGCCGTCTCACCGGCGCCGAACGAGGTGCCCGCCGCGGCCGACACCTGACGTGTGCCCTGGCTGCCCACGCCGACGCTGAATTGGGGTGTGGTGGCGCGACGCGTGACGATCTGCACCACGCCACCGATGGCCTGGGCGCCGTAGACACTCGAATGGTTGCCGCGCACGATCTCGACCCGCTCGATCTGGTCGACCGGGAGGTACTGCCAGGATGCGGTGCCGAAGTCGGCGCGGGCGTACGGCACGCCGTCCACCAGCACCAGCACCTGGCGGCTGTCGGCGCCGCGCAGGAAGAGGCTGGTCTGCGAGCCCAGCGGCCCGGTCTGCGCGACGTCGATGCTGGTCAGCTGGCGCAGCAGGGCCGGCAGGTCGGCGGGCTGCGCGGCCTCGATCTCGCGCCGCGAGATGACCCGTGTGGAAGGCAGCACGTCAGGCAAAGCCTGTTCGACGCGCGCGGCGGTGACGACGATGGTTTGGGAGTCGCTCTGCGCCTGCGACGCCAGCGATGCGAAGGCGGCGGCCGCGCAGGCGGTCGCCGCCCGGGCACGGGGCCCCACGATGAAGAAAAACATTTGAAGTTGAATCCAGCCAAGAGCGTGCGCGCCAGCTTCCCCGCGGGCGCCCACCATCGGCACCGCATCGCTTGCGCAACGCAGCGCCACCTCGTTGGCCGGTATCCGGGCTGGCGCAACAACCCGTGTGGCCTTCCCAGGGCGCCAGTGGCGCTCCAGTGACCGATGAACACGAGCGGGATGTCTCGGCGCGAGCCGATCGATCCGTGCGCTGACCGTTGCGGGGGCAGCTCGGGCTGGCTC
>JAABTC010000239.1 GCA_011390055.1 Burkholderiales bacterium
TAGTCGCAGCTGCCGGAGCTGCTGTAGGGGATGTTGTAGGGGCCGACCACGGTGCCGGTGAAGCCGACCAGGTTGCGCGACGACTCCTGCATCGAGGTGTGCACCGAGCTGCCGCTGCCGAAGACGTACGACGTGACATCGGCGGCCGAGCAGGCCATGGGCTTGTCGTTGAAACTGGTCAGGATCACCAGCGTCTTCTGGTTGCCGGTGACCACGGGGGTGATGGTCGGCGTGGTCGCGCCGTTGGTGACGGCGGTGCCGTCGGCCGCGAGCACCTGCACGTCGCGCTGGGCATGCACCAGCAACTGGCGCTCGAGCTGGCTGCCCTTCAGGCGCACCTGCTTGCCGGCCCAGCCGAGCAGCGCGCGTTCGCTGTTGTCGCGCTCACCGAGCTTGATCTCGAGCACCCCGGCAGCGTTGCCGTTCGCGGCCTGCGTGCGCAGGAAAAAGCGCTGGCGCGCGTAGCCGCTGGCGACGTCGCTGGCGATTTCAGCCACCACCTCGCCGCGCAGTTCCACGTCTTGCTCGACTTGCGCGCGCGCTGCGGCCGGCAGGCGCTCGCGCAAGGCCGTCGGCAACAGACGCGCCAGCGCCACCTGCGGGTTGCGCTCGATCAAGCGCGCCAGGCGCTCCTTGCGTGCGGCGGCACGCTGCACCAGCTGTTCCAGGCGTGCGGTGCGCACCGCTTCCGGGGCGTTTTCCCACTGGCGCAGGGAGGTCAGGAGCTGGTCGTTCGACGCAATGGTCTGCTGGTCGACGACAGTGTCTTCACCGACGTGGCTGGCTTGCGCCGGCAGCGTGCTCAGCAGCGCGGCAGCGGCCAGCGTGGTCAAGGTCAGGGCGGTCGAGGCGCGGGTGCGCATGGGCGATGCAAGGTGCATGGGGGCTCGGCAAGAGTGGGGAAGGGGTCACACGCCACGATCGTGGCTGCATGGCCGGCCGCAGGGTAGCGACGAATGCACGCAAACCGCGCTCGCGCGGTAGCGACGTGCGTCCAGCAGTTACGCAGCGGTAACCAGTCGTCAACCCCGCCGCATGCGGCGCAGTTCGTCGACGATCAAGGTCACCGCGCCGAGCGTGATGGCGCTGTCAGCCAGGTTGAAGCTCGGGAAGTACCAGCCGCCCGCATGGAACTGCAGGAAGTCGACCACGTAGCCGTGCAGCAGGCGGTCGAGCACGTTGCCCAGGGCGCCGCCCATGATCATCGTGACCGCGAAGCAGAACAGCCGCTGCGTGGGGTGGCTGCGCAGCATCCACACGATGAACCCCGACGCGACCAGGCCCAACCCGACGAAGAACCACCGCTGCCAGCCCGAAGCACCGGCCAGAAACGAGAACGCAGCGCCGGTGTTGTGCACGCGCACGACGTTGAAGAACGGCGTGACGTAGCGGCTGTCGCCGAGCTGGAAGCTGTTCAGGATCAGCATCTTGGTGAGCTGGTCGAGAACGATGACGACGAAGGCCAGGCCGAGCCAGAGGGCCAGGCTGGGGGTGGAGGGGGAGCGGGCCATCAGGCGATACGGCGCGATTCGCCGGTACCGAACAGGTTGCTGGTGCATCGACCACACAGCGCCGGATGTGCGGCGTCGTGGCCGACGTCGCTGCGCCAGTGCCAGCAGCGCTCGCACTTGGTGGCGCTGGAAGGCGTGACGCTGACCGACAGGGCTTCGCCCTGCACCAGCGTGGCGTGCGAGGTGATCAGCACGAACTTCAGATCGTCGCCGAGCGTGGCCAACAGGGCGTGGTCGTCGGCGTTCACGGTCAGGCCCAGTTCGGCCTGCAGCGACGAACCCACCCCGCCCGCGCTGCGGACCGCTTCGATCGCCTTGTTGGCTTCGTCGCGGATCGCGCGGATGCGCTGCCACTTCGCGAGCAGCGCCGCATCGGGTGCGTCGAAGCGCCAGTAGGTCTCGGTGAAGATCGACGGCGACTGGCCGGGCGCCAGGATCGGCCAGGCCTCCTCGGCCGTGAACGACAGGAACGGCGCCATCCAGCGCAGTTTGGCGTGGGCGATGTGCCACAGGGCGGTCTGTGCCGAGCGGCGCGCCAGCGACTTCGGCGCGGTGGTGTAGAGGCGATCCTTCAGCACGTCGAGGTAGAAGGCGCCCAGGTCTTCGCTGCAGAAGAGTTGCAGCTTCGCGACGACGGGGTGGAACTCGAAGCGCTCGTAGTGGGCCAGGATCTCGGCCTGCAGCTCGGCCGCGCGCGCGAGCGCCCAGCGGTCGATCTCGAGCATCTCGCTGGGTGCCACCGCGTCTTGCGCCGCATCGAAGTCGGCCACGTTGGCCAGCAGGAAGCGCAGCGTGTTGCGGATGCGGCGGTAGCTGTCGACCACGCGCGCCAGGATCTTCTTGTCGATCGGCGGATCGCCAGCGTAGTCGGTCGAAGCGCACCACAGGCGCGCCACCTCGGCGCCTGGATCCTTCGTGAACTCGCGGATCTCGATCACGTTGCCGAGCGACTTGCTCATCTTGCGGCCCTGGCCGTCGACCGTGAAGCCGTGCGTCAACAGGCCCCGGTAGGGCGCGCGGCCTTCGAGCGCGCAGCCGAGCAACAGCGACGAGTGGAACCAGCCGCGGTGCTGGTCGTGGCCTTCGAGGTAGAGGTCGGCTTCCGGGCCCGTGGGGTGGCTGCCGCCCTGGTGCGAGCCGCGCAGCACGTGGAAGAAGGTCGAGCCCGAGTCGAACCAGACCTCGAGGATGTCGCTGCTCTTAGTGTAGTGCTGCGCATCGTCGGCACCCAGGATCTCCGCGGCCGTGACGCGGCTCCAGGCCTCGACACCGCCTTGCTCGACGATGGCTGCGGCGCGGTCCAGGATGGCCATCGTGTCGGGGTGCAGTTCGCCCGAGTCCTTGTGCAGGAAGAAGGGCAGCGGCACGCCCCAACTGCGCTGGCGGCTGATGCACCAGTCGGGCCGGTTGGCGATCATGTCGCGCAGGCGCGCCTGGCCGTTTTCCGGAAAGAAGGTGGTGGCCTCGATCGCAGCCAGCGCCATCTGGCTCAGCGTCTGCGTCGGGGCATCCTGCGTGAACACGCCAGCGGTCGATGGCGTGGCTTCGTCCATGCGGACGAACCACTGCGCCGCGGCGCGGTAGATCACCGGCGTCTTGTGGCGCCAGCAGTGCGGGTAGCTGTGCGTGAGGCTCGACGTCGCGAACAGTCGGCCTGCGTCACGCAGGGCGTCGATGACCAGCGGCGCGGCCTTCCAGATGTTCTGTCCGCCGAACAGCGGCAACTCCGGCGCGTAGCTGCCGTGGCCCTGCACCGGGTTCAGGATCTCGTCGACCGTCATGCCGTGCGCGGTGCACGAGTTGAAGTCTTCCACGCCGTAGGCCGGCGACGAGTGCACGATGCCGGTGCCGTCGTCGGCCGTCGCGTAGTCGGCCAGGTAGACCGGCGCCAGGCGGTCGTAGCCGGCGTCGACATGGGCCAGCGGATGGTGAAAGCGGATGCCGTCGAGCGCCGCGCCCTTGGCGGTAGCGACGACCGTGCCTTGCAGGCTGTAGCGTTGCAGGCAGGCGTCGACCAGCGAGGCCGCCAGCAGCAGGTGGCCGCGTTCGGTTTCGACCAGGGCGTAGTCGAGCGTGGGGTTCAGGTTCAGCGCCTGGTTGGCCGGGATGGTCCATGCGGTGGTGGTCCAGATCACGGCGAAGATGGGCTTCGATACGGCTCGCCGTACCCCGT